>JAJYYT010000143.1 GCA_021800645.1 Actinomycetes bacterium | reverse complement strand
GGGCGAGCAGGCCGAGCCCGTGCTGGGCTCCCGAGATGTTGGAGACGACGAGCACTACAGCGCCCATCACGATCGTGGCGCCGGCCGCACGGCGCAGCGGCGCCCATGCACGGGGGCCGCCCAGCGCGCCCAGCCACCGCCGGAGCACCGCCACGCCCGCGAGCGCCCCGAGGGTGTAGGCGATCGACACGCTGAGTGCGAGACCGCGCACCCCGAGAGGTCCGACGAGCGCGACCGCGATGACGACGTTCAGCCCGTTCTCGAGCAGGTACAGGTAGAAGGCGACTTTCGTCCGCTGCATCGCCTGCAGCACCCTCACGATGTACAGGTACGCGCAGAAGCCCGGCAGCCCGAGCGAGAACATCGCGAGTGCCGCGCCGGTGGTCTCGGTCCCCGCGACCGTGGTGCTGCCGTGGCCGAGAAGAAGGGCTACCGCGGGATGCGCGAGGATCAGCATGCCCATGGCCGCCGGGAGGATCACCGCGAGCGTCGCGCGTAGACCGCCGGTGAGCCGACGCAGGAAGCCCTCTCGGTCGCCGGTGGACCAGCGCTGCGCGAGGTCGGGGGTTACCGCGCTCATGATCGAGACCGCGACGACCGCGAACGGCATCTGGAGGAACGTGTAGGCGTAGGTGTACGACGACACGGGATCTGTCGTCTTCACGCCGACCGCGAGCGCGAGCACGACGTAGAGCGCAACCTGGTTGGCGACCACGAAGCCGAACGTCCAACCTCCGAGCCGGACGACGGTGCGTACCGCCTCGTGGCGCGGCTCCCAGTGCCACCTGAGGCGTCCAAGACCGATCCCGCGCAGTGCGGGGAGGAGGGCGAACGCCTGGATGAGCACGCCGACGGTCGTCCCGAGCCCGAGGAGGACCAGTTCGGCTGCGTGGACGCGCATGTCGGCGAGCGTGCGGATGTGGGGGACCAACGCGTGGAACCACAACAGGACGGTGATGACGACGACGTTGTTCGCAATCGGCACCCACATCGGGGCGGCGAAGCGCTGCCGCGTGTTCAAGAGGGCGGACATGAGCGAGATGACGCCGTAGAGCGCGACCTGGGGCACGAACCAGCGCAGCAACGTCGCGGCAACCGCCTTCTCCTGTGCCAGGTTCCCTGGGCCCACCGCCCGCCCGCGAACGAACGCGGTGTACGCGTCGACGACCTGCGGGGCGAGGACCCAGAAAACGACGGTCATGACGAGGAGGACCACGACGGCGACGGTGCAGATCGCCGAGATCGCACGCCACGCGGCGCGCTCGTCGCGCGTGGCGAGCCGGTCGACGAAGACGGGGATGAACGTGGCGGCGAGGACCCCGCCGAGCACGATGTCGTAGATCATGTTCGGCGTCGTGTTCGCCAAGTTGTACGCGTCGGCGAAGTGCGTGGCACCCAGGGCGTACGCCAGTGCGATGATGCGGAGCAGCCCGGTGAGACGTGACACTGCCGTGCCCGCGGCCATCCAGAGCGCGGCGCGGCGGAGGCGGCCCCCTGTGGTCGCCGCGCCCGCCGTCGCGCCCGCCGTCGCGCCGGTCATCGTCTCGGCGCGCCCGGGTGGATCGACCGAGCCGTCGAGCGGGCTCTGGCGCTCCCGGGGTCCGGCTCGTGTCGCGTGCGCCGGCCACCGGGATCGCCGGCGCCAGGTCCTTCGTGTCACTGTGCGTGCGCTCCGCTCACCGGGCTGGCCGCTCGCCTCCCCTGCGTTCCTTGCCGCGGGCGGCGCTCACGCCGCTCGCGCCGTGAGCGTCTCTCGCGCCGCGTGTGCCTTCCGGACCACCAGGTCCGGGCCCACCAGGTGAGAAGGATCGCCAGCGCGGCGACGGTGAGCACGACACCGACCACTGAGGTCGCGGTCGAGCGGACGATGAGGAGCGCGCGCGCGATCACGAGGTGGCCGTCGGGGGACGTGAACACGACGCGCAGCCGCAGGTCGCCGGGGCTCCGTACGACGACGTCGACGCGTGACGCGTTCGTGGCGTGGTCGAGACGGATCACTCGGGATGTCCCGTGATGGGGGAAGAGGAACTTGTTGCCGCTGACAGTGAGCCTCCCGACGATCGTGTAGGGCGCATGGGACTCGACGGTGATGGGGATCTGCCCAGCGCGCGACGTGAGCGTGAAGGTCTTCTCTGTGGCGAACCTGACCAGGCGCAGCTGGTCCGTGAGCAGCCGCTCGACGGTGGACACGCCGGACGCCTGCCGTCTTTCCGAGAACCCGGCGGACTCGGAGGCGAGAAGGAGGTCGTCGAGCTGGGACGCGACGGGTGGAAGGGGGTGCCCAGCGAGCACCCCGTCGAAGCTGCTGAGGCGGATGCGAGCGCGTGAGACGACTCGGGCCAGCGCGTGCGGCATGACAGGCCCGGGTCCTGGACCAAGGAGGTGGCGCGACCCGGCGAAGGTCACCGAGGAGAAGTAGCGCGACAGCGTGACGGGCTCGACCACCGGGTCCTGGGACAGTCCTTCGAGGAGCACGCGGTCGAACGCAGGGTTCGCGACCCAGCGCCGCGGCGGCAGGGCAACCAAGCCGCGGACCGCCGTTGTGTTGGGCCGTTCGAAGTGGACCATTGCGAGGTCCGCGAGGAGCTGGGTGGCGGCCAGGGCGGGGTCTGTGCGGGTGCCGGCGAACTGTCGGCCGAGCAAGCTGTCCGCTTCGGCGGCCACCACAGAGGTCGTCGAGCCGCGTCGTGTCAGCCCGAGCGAGAAGGTGGAGGTCCACGTGCCGCTGCTTGTGACGGTGGATGTGGGCGAGAGGGCTGTGCCCGCCACGACGAGCTGGGTCGCGTGGACCTGCTCGAGCCCCCCGGCGATGTCGTTCCCCACGGCCCCGGTCTGGACCCACGGGGACGGCGTCGGCGTCGTTCGCACGTGGAGGTGGTGGAGCACTGTGGACCCGGCGGCCATCTGCGCCACGATCTCGGTCGGCTCTCCGGCCCCGGCGAGCGCGCCGAGGTCGACCGGGGCGTAGGGACGGGCGAGCACTTCGTAGGTCGAGGGGTTCGACGACAGCGCCGCGAGCGTCGCGACCGCCGCCCGCCCGTCGGGGCCGGCCCGGTCGAGGGCCTGGAGAGTCTCGGGCGAGACGTCGAGCGTGACCGGCAGCGGGGTTGCCCGGAGCTGGGAGATCAGGATCTCGAGGGAGGCTGCTTCGGCGCTCGAGAGCGGCCGGATGGCCCGGGCCGGCGCCGAAGGGCGCCTCGAGAGCGAGATCGGGGCTTGGAGGGGGACGATCCAGGAGAGCTCGAGCGGGTGCGCGCTCCTGGCGGTGACGTACGTGAGGAAGGTGGTGAAGTGGCGGAGCACCCGTCCGCTCGGGCGCTGGAGCTGGACGACCACCGGGTAGACGCCTGTGCATGTGCCGCTCCCTGTGGGAGGCGAGCACGCGAGGCCCAGGCGAGAGCCCTGCTCGCTCGACGCGGACTGGACGATCGAAAGATCGAGTGACACCCCCGACGAGCGTGGGTTCGGGGGCAGGGAGGCGAGTGGGACCGGGGTCGTCGCGGAGAGCGGGTAACCGTGCGGGCCGTCACGGAGCACGTTCTTGAAGTCGTAGCGGGTGAGGAGCCGCGGGTAGAGGACCGCCTGGACGGCGGCACCCGACGGCGCGTCGCGGGCGGAGATGCCCAGGTCGAAGGGGGACACGGGTGTCGGGGCCCCAGATGAGCCGGAGTGGGCCACGACCCACTCGGTCTGGTCGACGAGCACGAGCGCGCTCGGCGTGTGCGGCGTGGTCCCACCCGCTCGAGGGGCAGCGAGCGAGAGGACGCAGGTCGCGACGAAGATGCACCACGTCGCAACGGCGGCCCGCCGCACGATCCTCGAGGTGACGGGGCTCCCCATGCTCAGGGTGAGGAGGGTCCGCTTCGACACCTCACGACGCTAGTGCGGCGCACGACAGGGATCGCTCGCGTCGCGCCCCGGTCTGTGCGCGTCGCGAGCGGCTGGGCTCGACGGGCGCGGCGGTACCGTGTGCCGGTGCAGCCGTCCGTGCAGCCGTCCGTGCAGCCCCCCGCGCAGCCCCCCGCGCAGCCCCGCGCGCAGCCCTCCGCGCAGCCCTCCGCGCAGCCCCCCGTTCCCGAGCGCTTCCGCCCGCTCGTCGAGGCGACTGCGGCCCTCGCCGAGCGGTTCTGCGCCGCGGGCCATCGGATCTACCTCGTCGGGGGGTCTGTCCGCGACGCGCTCGTCGAGCGGCCGGGCGGCGTCTTTCCGAACGACTTCGACCTCACGACGGACGCCCGTCCCGACGAGATCGAGCGGCTCGTCCGGGGCTGGGCGGACGCGGTGTGGACTCAGGGAAAGCGGTTCGGCACCATCGGCCTCCGGACCGGGGATCGCACCTTCGAGGTCACCACCCACCGCGCCGAGGCGTACCGCCCCGACTCACGCAAGCCCGCGGTCACGTTCGGCGACGATGTCGAGACCGACCTCTCTCGGCGTGACTTCACCGTCAACGCAATGGCGCTCGAGCTGCCCGAGCTGCGGCTGGTCGACCCGTTCGACGGGCTCGGGGACCTTGCGGCGCACCGGCTGCGCACGCCGCTCGACCCAGAGACCTCCTTCGGGGACGACCCGCTGCGGATGCTCCGTGCTGCGCGCTTCGCCGCCGCCTACCAGCTGGTGCCGGAGCGACAGCTGGTGGAGGCCGTGCGAAGGGGTCGTCACCGGCTGTCGATCGTCTCCGCTGAGCGCATTCGTGACGAGCTGGACAAGATCGTGGTCCTGGCGTCCCCGGGGCCGTCGCGCGCCCTGGGGTTCGCGGTCGAGACCGGGCTGTGCGACGAGTTCCTCCCCGAGCTGCCGGCTCTCCGGCTCGAGCAGGACCCCGTTCACCGGCACAAGGACGTGCTGGCCCACACGCTCGCAGTGGTCGACAAGACGTCTCCTGACAAGCTGCTCCGGCTGGCAGCACTCTTCCACGACGTAGGCAAGCCCAAGACCCGTGCCATCGGTCCGGAGGGGGTCACCTTCCACCACCACGACGAAGTCGGCGCGCGGATGACCCGCAAGCGGATGGAGGCGTTGCGGTACTCCAAGGAGGACATCGACGTGGTCGCAGAGCTCGTGCGGCTGCACCTGCGCTTCCACACGTACCGGCTCGGCTGGAGCGACCGCGCGGTGCGCCGCTATGTGCGCGACGCCGGTCCGCTGCTCGATCGGCTCAACGAGCTCACGCGCTCGGACTGCACCACGCGCAACGCGGCGAAGGCCCGCGCGCTCGCCCGTCGTATGGACGAGCTCGAGGCTCGTATCGCCGAGCTTCGCAAGCAGGAGGAGCTCGATGCAATCCGCCCGGAGCTGAACGGGACACAGGTGATGGCGCGACTGGGCATCCCGCCCGGTCCGAGGGTGGGCGAGGCGTTGGCGTTCCTGCTCGAGCTCCGGCTCGACGAGGGGCCGCTCGGCGCAGAGGAGGCCGGTCGGCGGCTGGAGGAGTGGTGGGCGGCGCGAAGCACCGCTGCCGGGCAGTAGCCCGCTCCTCAGTCCTCGGGCTCAGACCTTGGGCTCAGTCCTCGGGCTCAGACCTCGGGCCAGCGAGGGCCGGGGTCGCCTGCGGCGAACGCCTCCACCAGCTCGTGGGCGACGTCGTCGTGGTACTGCACGGGGGGTGACTTCATGAAGTAGGCGGACGGACCGACGAGCGGGCCGCCGACGCCCCGGTCGAGCGCGAGCTTGGCGCACCGGACGGCGTCGATGATCACGCCTGCGGAGTTCGGCGAGTCCCAGACCTCGAGCTTGAGCTCGACGTTGAGCGGCACGTCGCCGAAGTTGCGCCCCTCCATGCGGATGTACGCCCACTTGCGGTCGGCGAGCCACGGCACGTGGTCGGAGGGGCCGATGTGGACGTCGTCGGCGGGAA
>JAJYYT010000142.1 GCA_021800645.1 Actinomycetes bacterium | reverse complement strand
CTGTAGTACAACGCCTTCGCCGTGACCGGTTGGCCATTCGAGAACTTTGCGCCGTCGCGCACGGTGAACTTGTAAACGGTCGCATCGGGGGAGATGGAGAATTTCGACGCCACTATCCCGACGAGTGACCCTGGTACCCCTTCCAGCACGCCCTTCACTGCGACGACCTTGTTGTCCACGGGCTCCTGGTACGCCTGGATGACCGCCTCGTAGGCCGCGTCAGAGCGGAAGGAGATCGGATCGAGGGTATCGATGTCTGTGGCGAGCCCGACGACGATGCCCTTCAGGGATGCGGCGCCGGACGAGGCCGCCTCCCCGCGAAGGACGCGACCGGCTCGTGCTGGCGTTCGAGCGCTCGCCAAGTCGAACATTCCGCTCGCCCGAACGAGCGGGATGCCGAGGCCGACCGCGCCGGCTCTGGTGAGGAACTGTCGGCGGGAGAGCGGCTTTCTCGATTGCTCCGCGCTCGTGCCGGTGGCTTCTCGGCCAATCTCATTACCTTCGACATGATCCATGTTCGGATCCCCCCTTTCAGGCATCCTTGACCTCTTCGTCACCTGCGTCCCACAGGCCAGCCCACCCCGTCGGGTCGAAGCACCACTTTGGACGCAGTGTCCAAGATCTTACTCATCCGCGGCAGTGCCGCAAGGCCGGTTTGCCGAGATGGGCGAGGATCCGTTCGCACCCCTCGAAAAGGGCCGCCTCCTCGGTCGCGAGCGAGATGCGCAGATAGCCGGCTCCGGCGGCGCCGAACGCCGAGCCCGGGGCAACGGCGACACGGCCCTCGGACAGGAGCGCCTCCGCGAATGTCCAGTCGTCAGGCTGCCACTCGGACGCGTCCACCCAGAGATAGAAGGCTCCAGCCGGTTGGACAACGGGCACGCCGTTTGCCCGGAAGAGAGACACTGCGGCATCGCGCCGACGACGGTACGCGTCGCGCATCTCGGCGACGATCTCCTGGGGGCCGGTCAGCGCGGCGATCGCGGCTGCCTGGGCCGATGCGTTGACGCACGCGAGGATCGGCTCCTGAAGCTTCGTGACGAGCTCGACCAGGTCCGAGCGCGCCGCGTAGACGTACCCGACTCGCCAGCCGGTCATCGCGTACGTCTTCGAAAAGCTGAAGCACGACACGACGTGAGGGGCGTCGGTCAGGGACGCGAGGCTGGGCGAGCCGGGGGCATAGGCCAGCTCGTCGTAGCACTCGTCGGAGACGAGCCACAGCTTCCGACGCGCCGCCCACTCGACGATCGCCTCAGCTCTCTCCCGCTCGAGCACCGTCCCGAGGGGGTTGGAAGGCGAGTTCACGATGACCGCCCGCGAAGCTGGGGTCACGGCACGGTCGAGCTCGTCCAGAGAGGGCTGGAACCCGTCTTCCGGGCGCAAGCGGTACGGCTGTGCCTGCGCGCCGAGGATGGTCGTGATCATGCGGAAGTTCGGCCAGCCCGGATCGGGCACCAGGACTCCCTGACCCGGTTCGATGATCGCGAGCAGACTGGCATACAGCCCTTCGGCGCCGCCGGCGGTCACGACGACGTCGCTCGGAGCGGCACCTGTGATGCGGTTCCGAGAACGGAGCTTCTCGGCGATCGCGGCGCGAAGTGCAGGCACCCCCGCGTTCGGCACGTACTTGGTCCAGCCCTCCTGTGCGGCACGGTGGGCCGCCTCGACGACATGGGGCGGCGTGGGGAAGTTCGGCTCGCCGACCTCGAGGTGGATCACCTCGCCCGCCGACCAGGCCAGGTCCATGAACGCGCGAATCCCCGAGCGCGCCATGTTCGCGCGCCCTTCGACGAGCTCAGGGCCGCGCCCCCGGAGGTTGGAAGCGCTCGTCGTCACCGGCGGTCCGTGATCGGACCCGGGCCGGCCGGCGCACCTGCGCCGGAAGCTGTCGGATGGGAGCGGACGGTCTGGACGAGATCGCGTGCCCGTTCAGCGAGGCCGTCGAGAGAGCCATCTGCAGGGACCAGCCATGAGCCGACGCCGAGCGCGACCGCCCCTGCGGACAGCCAGCGCGCCGCATTCGCGTGGTGGACGCCACCGGTCGGCATGAAGCCGATCGACGCGAACGGCGCACGCAAGGCCGCGAGATATGCGGGGCCGAGGGGTTCCGCTGGAAAGAGCTTCACCGTCCCGACATCGAGGGCGCGCGCCGCCACGACCTCCGTCGGGGTCAAGACCCCAGGGAGCGGCAGAAGATCACGGCGCCTGCATGCCGCGACCACGTCTGCGTCCAGGTGCGGCGAGACACAGAACCGTGCTCCGGCGTCGGCAACCGCGTCGACAGCATCGGTGTCAAGAACGGTGCCTGCACCCAGGAGCACGCGCTCGCCGAGGCGCGCGGCGACCCCCTCGATCGATTCCAGTGCGTAGCGCCGGTCGATGGTGATCTCCGCTGCATGGACGCCAGACGCGTCGAGCGTCTCGCAGACACGGATGGCACGTTCGACCGCCTGCGAGCTTGAGAGGCCGCCAGCGTCGAGCCGGAGGATCGCGACGAGCCGAAGATCCCGAATCTGCTCTTCCACCTCGGCCGGCGACCGCCGCCGGCCCCCGAGAGGAGCGCGGACCGTCATCGAACGATCCTCCCGGTGAGCAGACCGGAGGGATCCACCTCGGCGGACGGCAGGAGCCAGGTGTCGCCGGGGATCGTGTACATGTACGCAGACGCGCTCGCAGCCCGCTGCGCGGCGTCCGTCAGACCGGACCCTGCGAGATGGGCGGTCACGAACGCGGCCGCCGCGACGTCACCCGCCCCGAAGGCATCGAGGACCACTGCACGCGCCGAAGCCGTGGCCACGGTGCCCTCGGCGTACGCGCTGAGGTTGACCTCCACGGTCGAGACCGCGACTTCCTGCACCGACCGCACGACGACGAGCGGAAGCTGGTACTTCTGCTGCACGCCGTCGGCCAGGCGCGGCTCGTCCAGGTCCTCCGAGCCTTCCCCGATGATCAAGGAGAGGTCGTGGCGCGACGCGAACAGCACGTCGACGAGCGGGAGCACACGCTTGAGGGAAGCGGTGGCTCCCTCCTGGCTCCAGAGCTGCCTCCGATAGTTCACGTCGAAGTAGCGGCGCGCGCCGCAGGCTGCGGCCGTGTGCATGCCTTCGACGAGCGCCTCCTCCACGTCACGCCCCAGGGCGCAGGTGATCCCCGTCGAGTACAGCGCCGATGCTCCGACGAGCAGCTCGGGCCACTTGAAGGTCCCTGGCCGCATCCTCGCCGCCGCCGAGTCGTTCCGGTCGTACACCACGCGCGTAGGCCTGGGCGGCACGCCGTTCTCGACGAAGTACAGACCGACCCGCCCGTCGTCGTCCCAGTCCACGCAGGCGTCGACGAGATGACGCCGCGCATGCGCGAGCACGATCCGCCCGAGCGACGAGCGCGGCAGCCTGCTCACGAATCGACAGCGGTAGCCGAGCTGGGCCATCGCGATCAGCGCGTTCAGCTCCGCACCGCCGACGTCGATGTCGAGCTGACTGGCGTACTCGAGCGGCAGGTGGTCACGCCCGGTGAAGCGGAGCAGAGCCTCTCCGAGGCCGACCACGAGAGGCGGGCCCTCCGCGTGGTGCGACGGGCTCGTCATGGCTGCATCTGGATCCCGGGGGACGGGATCGGCAGCCGCGACGAGATCTTCCGTTCGACCGGTCTTGAGCATCTGGACTTCCGATTCACAATGGACGTGGTGTCCAAGTCTACGACAACGCGTCCGCGGCGGCAACGGAAGCGATCACGCGGGCTCCGCAAGCCGCGCGATGGTCGCCTCGATGTCCGCCTCGGTGGTGCGCGGGTTGATCGTGCACAGCCTGAGGGCGGACATCCCGTGGAGGGTCGTGCTCGTCACCGCGGCGAATCCCCCACGGGTGAGCCGTGCCGCGGTGGCGGCATGCTCCTCATGCCCGGCACCCTTGAGCGCGAACGTGACGATCCCGAGCTGCGCAGGCGTCACGACCTGCCATCTCCCCTCGCTGACGAGCACGCGTTCTGCGTGCTTGGCAAGCTCGATTCCCCGCTTGATCGCGGCGCGGATCGTGCCGGTGCCATGGACGCGAAAGGTCAGCCAGAGCTTGATCGCCCGGGCCCGGCGGCGCAGCTCCGGGCCTCTGTCATGCAGATCGACCTCCGCCTTCCGGGCCGTGGTGTCCGCGAGGTACTCCGCCGACAAGTCGAACGTGCGCTCGAGCACGCCTGGGCGCCTCACCAGCAACGACCCGATGTCGTAGGGCTGGAAGAGCCACTTGTGCGGGTCGACGACGAGCGAGTCCGCCCGCTCGACTCCGGCGAGCAGCGCGCGGCCCTTGTCGCACAGGGCGGCGGGCGCGCCATACGCACCGTCCACGTGCAGCCACAGCTCCTCGGATCCGCAGAGGTCTGCAAGTTCAGCGAGAGGGTCGACCGCTCCGGTGCTCGTGGTTCCCGCGGTCGCGACGACGATCGCAGGCCTCCGGCCGTCACGGCGGTCCGCTTGGACCGCCTTCGCGACAGCCTCGGCAGGCATCCGGTACCGGTCGTCGGTCTCCAGGACCCTGATGTGCGGAGGCGGGACGCCCATCGCCACGAGGTCCCGCCGGATCGACGCGTGCGTCTGGTCCGACAGGTAGACGACACAGGGGCCGGTGGTCTCGCGCGCCGCCAAGAGCCCGATCATGTTCGCGAGGGACCCTCCGCTCGTGAGAATGCCTTCGGTCCCCTCGGGCATTCCGACCAGCGAGCGCAGCCAGTCGATCACGACGAGCTCGACGGCCGTCGGACCGGAAGCGGCGATCGCGTTGAACCCGGTCGCGAGCCACTCCCCCAGGGCGGCCGCGAACGAGGAGGGGCCGGGTACGCGTGCGAAGTACCGGGGATGGTCCCCGTGTTGCATGGAGCCGAGCGCGACGTCCACGAGGATGGCCATCGGCGACAGCGCGTCCCCCGGTCCCTCTGGAGCCGCACCGCCGAGGATCGCCAGGAACTCGTCGGGCGATCTCGTCGCGACGGCCGGCCCTTCGGCCCCGTGCGCGAAATGGTCCACCACGCGGTCCACGACCCAGTGGGCGAGGCGCCGCATCTCCTCGGGGTGCATGCCGAGCGTGTCGGCGGCATGGCCGTCCTGCAAGGTTCTCACCGTCCTCTTCCCCTGGCACCACATGGAGCGTGCGAGCTCCACGCCGCCCTACGGAGCACCTCCGGCATCATGATCCGCGAACAGCGGCGTCTGCCAGA
Source organism: Actinomycetes bacterium (assembly GCA_021800645.1). The sequence goes on along the minus strand of JAJYYT010000142.1, from coordinate 666 downwards.
CGGCGATCCAGGACCCCGCCGCCTCGGATCGCCGCTCCCAGCGAGGAAGCGACCTCAGCACGCGCCCAAGGCACGCGCCCACGGAAGGGGAGCACACGCACGCCCCGACAGGCCCGCGTGCTTTTCCCGGTCGACGGCGGCGAGTTCCACGAGCGCCCCGATCACCGCGAGGACCTCCACGCGGGGATCGAGTTCGCCCTCTCGAATAGCTTTCACCCTGGAACTGCCAGGGCGGCCCTCCGAGGTCGTACAGCTCGCCGATCTGGAGAGCTCGGTAGACATTTCGGCCTTCTTGCTCGGCGACCGCTCCGTCGGTGACGAGCGTGCGAAGCAGATGTCGGGTTCGCCATCCCGGCGCACCCGACAGCGCCTCCCAGCGCGAGAGGGCATCGTCGAGCGAGCCAACGCCGCCGCCACGGTGAGCGGCACCTGGCGACGCTCCGTCTCGTAGTAGTTGAGGAGCACGCGGTTGACCCCCACCTGTGGGTGCCAAGTACTCGATCAGCCGCCCGACCTGGGGCCTTGTCCGGTTTGAGATTGACCGTAACACCAGCGGTTGTCGCTTGCCAGTCCCAAGGGACCACCCCCGTTGCCAGCAACATGGGACCACCTCGGGTCCACATCAGCCGGCTGGGGAGATGATCCCGGCGGTTGACCCGGTGTGTC
>JAJYYT010000141.1 GCA_021800645.1 Actinomycetes bacterium | reverse complement strand
ACTCGGCGCTGGAGGGCGCTGCGACGTCGAGCGCGGCGGCCAGCACGCCCTGGGTTGCGTGATCGAGGCTGGCGATCTTCACCGTGCGCTCGACGGCACGACGAAGAGGGACGTTGCGCCGCGATCCACGCGGCTTGGCGGCCGGGCGCTGGACGTCGTCGGCCGGAGTCGGAGAGCCCGCCGGAGGCGGCGTCTCGACGCCGAAAAGGTCGTCGGTGTCGGCTTCGAGCTCGAAGTGCTCGCCGGTGTCGATCGTGTCCGTCGTGTCCGTGGTCATGGCCTTTCCTCCGTTGATCGGCATGCACAAAGAACCATGCGGCGACTTGCAGCAGCGCTCGAAACGAGGGAACCCGCCACTGGGACGGCCCGGACCTGCACGTCCGAAGATCCGCTGCCCTCTCTCAGTACGTGCAGTCGAACATCGCGCAGAACCGGGTCCGAAGAGGGGTGCCCGCGGGCGGGCAGTTCGCACCGACGCCCCGACGCGAGGCGACCGGCGTCGAGCTCACCGAGGATCCGAGCGCCGAAGCCGTCCTCGCACACGCACGGCACTGGGGGACGCTCTTCGCCCGCCGCTACGGCGTCGACGTCACAGAGGTGGTCGGTGAGGCGGCCGTCCGCTTCTACGAGCGACGGGCCTCCCTGGGCGCCCGTGTGCAGCGCAACGACGCCGCGTACGTCCGCACGCTGACCCGGAACATCGCCATCCAGGCCCTCGGAGCGGACCGCAGCTACGTCCGCCAGGCCTGGCGCTCCTACCAGGCCAGATGCGACGCGGCGATGCAGCGTCTCGGACGGGAGCTGACCTCTGTGGAAGAAGACGAGATCGCCGCCTCGGTCATCGCCGCCCAGGAGCCACGCAGGCGGGCGCCCGGGGACTTCCATCGCAAGCGCCAGATCTCGAGCCTCGACGCCACGCCGGAACGAGCGTTCGATCGGGCTGCGCCGGCGTCCTCTGCGGCCGGGGAGCTGGGGGCGCTCGGAGCGAAGGTGGAGCAGCTGGCCGCGGAAGGCGACCACGTACAGGTACGACGCCTGGCCTGGGACGCGCTCGCCGAGCTGTCGGGAGCGCCCCGGGTCGAAGAGGGGTCCGTGACCGAGCGAGACGCCGCCGCCTCCCGTCGCATTGTCGCCGCCGCGGGAGGTGCAGCCGCGCTCGCAGGCAGCCACGTCGCAGGGACGGCGCCGCCCGAGCATGCAGCGGCCCTGTTCGCTCCGTTCGGCCACCTCGACGACGACGCAAAAGCCCAGGTCGCAGACGTGCTCTGCAAGCACCGCCGGATGGCCGACCAGCTCTGGGACCTGGCGCTCAGAGCAGCGACGAAGAAACGAGGTGCATCCGTTGGCTCAGCCTGACGACCAAGGACGCGGCCGGCTCGACCGGCTCGCGAACCGCAACGACGAGTCCCGCCAGAGCTTGGAGGAGATCCGCGACTGGCTGGCCGGGCGCGGAGCGTACGTGATGATCGCGATCGGCGCCGCGCTCGTCATCGCGCTCGTAATCGGGTTCGCCCACGTCTGACTCGCCGCATGGTGGTGGGTAGGGCTGCAAACGAAGCAGCGTGAAGGAGGTTCGCAGACATGGCGTTCATAGGATTCGTAGCGTCCACCACCACGGTCAACTTCGCCGGCGACTGGACGAGCATCGACAACGCGCTCAACAGCGCCCTGGGCAGCTCGCTCATCACCTTCCTCGGGGTGATCGGCACGTTGCTCATCATCTTCTCGATCGTGAAGTACGTCTGGGACCGGCGCAGGGGCCAGCAGGGCAACCACCATCACATCCTGTGGAGCCTGATGATCGGGGCGATCCTCGCCGTGCCGGCGGTCGTCATGCCGGCGCTCCTGACCGTGCTCGACGCAGTCGTGAACACGTTCCTCAAGATCCTCCCCTGAGCCGGTGCACGTCTACGACCTCACCGGGCTGACCCGAGGGGCGGGCGAGCAGCGCCGCATCGTGGTCCAGAGCTTCGACGTCCCGCTCCAGAGCCTCGTGCTGTTCATCTGCGGCGCCGTCGCCGCCCTGCCGGTCATCGCGCTGCTGTTCCCGATCCTCGGGTTCATGGCCCTGTTCGGGATCGTCGTGGTCGAGCTCGCGGTGTTCTGGCTCTTCCGCTGGCGGAGCCGCTCGGGGCTGCGCCTCACCCACTACCAGGCGATCCTCGATCGACGGCGCTCCCACGTCGGCCAGTTCCTGGTCTGCGGCACGCCGTACGACTTCCTGAGCGGGCTCGCGCTCAGCGTGAGGTCGTCTTCGATCCCGAACCCGAGGCTCTCGGCACACGCCGCAGCGGACGCAGAAGGGCTGTTCACCGGGCGCCAGAGCCGTCGCTGAAGGCGCACCAGATGAGACCGGCGCTCCGTCTCGCCGCCTGCAGCGTCGTCCTCGGGATCGCAGCCGCCTTCGTCCTCCTCCCCGGAGGCGCCGCCGGAGCGTCGCAGACATCGCCCGGCGCGACCACCCCTTCGTTCATCTGCTCGCAGTCCAAGTCGAGCGCCACACCGACAGCGGCCAGCTACCTGCCGATCAACCGCTGGGCGAGCGCCGCGAGCACCCAGCACAGCCGGCTCTCCCTCAACCTCTTCAACGTCGGGAACCTGCCGAACCTCGTCCAGCGCGACTTCATCGTCGGGGACTCCCAGGCGCTCGGCAACATCTTCTGGCAGGCCGGCGTCGGGCTGACCGAGGACGCGACGAAGTTCTGCTTCGGCACCTCGGTCGCCACGACCTCCGACAAGCTCACCGCCAAGATCGGCCAGGCGCTCGCGAACGGCGGGGTGATCGCGATCCTGCTCGTCGCAGCGGCGATCCTGATCTTCTTCCGGCTCCGGCGAGGGGACAGGAACGCACGCCAGCAGATCGCGAAGATCGTCGTCGTCTGCGTCGTCTTCGCCGTCATGGTGAACGGCGCGACCCAGACCAGGACGAACCCCACAGGCTCGGTGAGCTTCGGGTTCGGCTCTCCGGGCTGGGTGATCACGCACGTCTACAACGCTGCATCCACCGTTGCATCCGCTCCGGCCGCGGCCCTCTCTGGCATCGCCGACCACCTCGCCTTCGGCTCCCAGGTCACGAGCAAGATCGACAGCGAGGACCCGCTGTCCTGCGGCAACTACGTGAACAACCTGCGCACCGACTACACCGACTCCTACGGCAGCACAGGCGCCTCGCAGATGGACGCCACCGTGCCGCTCGCGCTCGACTCGATGTGGGAGCAGAGCGGGCTCACCACCTACGCGTACAGCCAGTTCGGCGCGGACAACGACTACGCGGACCTCGTCTACTGCCGGCTGTTGGAGGCGAACGCGAACATCCCGCCCAAGACACAGGTGCGCATCACCGACCAGACGCCCGGCGCAGCGGCGATCCTCGCGGGCACCGTCGACAAGGGCGGCACAACAACGGCGATGGCCTGGGCCTCGGACCAGAACCTCGGGGCGAGCCCCGACGACACGACCGACGAGTCGATGATCGGGTGGGCGGCCTGCCAGACGAGCTCGACGGGCTTCACACCGATGGAGTGGTCGTCTTCGACCGGGGCGCCCGTGGTCTCCGAGTGGACCAAGGTCGTCGACCCGAACGCGAACGGCAGCGTCTACGGGTCGACAGGCACCGTGACCCCGAAGCTGTGCGCGGCGTTCTTCGATCACGCGTTCAAGGGTCTCGGCCCCCAGGGGACCGCGCTCGAGTGGAGCGACAACACAGGCCAGATCGCGACCGCAGCGAACGGACCGGGAGGCCCGTACCCGGGGTTCTCCGACTACGTCACCACGCTGCACGGGACCTCGAACGGGCCGGCCGAGACGCTCTCGATCATGTTCCTGATCTCCTCGGCGGTCGACCTTCTCGTGTTCGGCATCATGGCCGGCGCCGTGTTCATCGCGAAGTTCGCCCTGCTGTTCATCATGGCCTTCGCCGCCCTTTTGATCCTGATCTCGCTGTGGCCGGGCACGACCGCATCGAGCCGGCTGGCGGCGGTCGCGAAGCACGCGTTCTCCATGATCCTGTTCGTCACCGGCGCACAGATCATCCTGTCGATCGTCGCCATCACGACGAGCATCATCATGGACACCGGCATCGCCGTCGCCGGCCAGGGGACCTTCCTCTCGCTCCTTTGGATGGGGATCGCGCCGATCGCCGCGATCTTCATCATCCACCACCTGTTCAAGCAGGTGCTGAAGGCGCCGAGCCCCTTCAAGCTCTCTTCGGCGCTCGCCTGGGGTGCGGCGTCAGGCGGGCTCGGGGCGGGCGTGGTCGCAGGGATCGACCGGATCTCCAGCCGCAAGACGCTCTGGAGCGGCGCTCAGCGCGCGAGGTCCGCCCTGCAAGGCCCGCGTGCCGCCCTCGGGCACAAGCAGCACGCGATGGAGCCGGCCGGATCCGCCGCCCAGCACGCCCTGGGGGACGGCAAGTCGGCGAACGGCACGAAAGCACCGGCCGTCGGCGCGGGTGAGGGGGCCGACGCCATCGCCGGCACCGCTGCTGTGGCTGGTCTTGCCGGCGGTGCAGCGAGCGCAGCCGGGGCGCCGGCAGCGGTCACCGGCGGGCACGCACAGCCCGCTCCCGCAGCGGCCCACACGTCGAACGGTTCGAGCGGGGCGCGTCCGGCGACGTCCGGCGCACAGAGGGGGTCCGAGAGGGGCGACGGTCTCGGAGCAGACGGCGTCGAAGGCACCGTCGCCGACGCCGAGGTCGTAGGCGGCGCTGTCGCTGGTGCAACGACGATCCGCGAGATCCTCCGAAGCCGGCTCCGGCGCAGGACCAGCCAGCACGCGGCAGTCGGCGGCGGGCAGGCAGGCCAGGAACCCGGCCAGCACGCGGCGTCCGGGAGCAGCCAGCTGTCCGAAGAAAGCGTCGCCAAGGCGTACCAGACGTCGCTGAAGCGGACCGCACGGTGGCGTCCCGGCTGGCACGTCGATTCGGACGGGGTCCTGAGAGACCGCAGGGACCGTCTCGTCGGAGCTGCAAGGGCCGAGCACGGCGAGTCTCCGGCAGCCGACGTCCGCAGCCACGCCCAGCGAATGGCAGACGACCGGGCGCTCCGGCGCACCGAGATCCGCGCCGGGCGAATGCTCGACCGGGAAGCCCTCGGCGTACGGGCCTCGACGAACCTGCTCAACCGGTTCGCCGGCAAAAAGCACGCAACCGTGCCGGGCCAGGTCCTGGGGAAGGTCGCTGGTGCGGTCGGCAACCCGGAGACGAGACGCGGACGTGCCCTGCAGAAGGTGGCAGAGCGTACGAAGCGTGCCGCCCAGGAGTTCCGTGCGAAGCCGGTGCGCCAGCAGCTGAAGTCGGTCGCGAAGGTCGGGGCGCTCGGGCTCGCAGCGACGGCGCTCGCTGCCTCTCCGGTGGCGCTCGGGGTGGCGGCCGGTGCGTACGCCCTGCATCGTGCGCACAAGGCCCGCTTCGGCCTCGACGCCGCAGAGGCCCGGAACCAGCAAAGGATCGCGACCTTCCGGGCAGCTGCAGCCGCCAGCAGGCAACGTCGCCAGGCAGAGGCGACCCAGGAGAGCCAGCCGAAGCAGGAGGAGAAGGCTGGCGAGAGCCACATCGTCGAGAACCAGGAGAGCACCGAGCAGGCGCCCATAGGAGAGCCGCCGTCGGACATCGACGACTCACAGAGGGGCTGGGTGCCACCGGAGGATCCGGCCGCACAGCGGACCCAGCGCACAACCGCTCCCCGTCGGGGCGAGACCGCCCAGAGCGGCCACCAGGCCCCGAAGAGCAAGGCCGAGGTCCTGCGCAACGACACCCACGGGCAGGACGCCACACCCCAGGCGGTCGAGAACGCCCCGCACACCCCGAGCCACCTCGTCGGGAACCGGGTGGCGAACCGGCCGCCGGAGCAGACAGAGATGCCGCCGGAGGTCCGTGACCGCTTCGACGCGATGGACG
>JAJYYT010000140.1 GCA_021800645.1 Actinomycetes bacterium | reverse complement strand
CGGTCAGTACGTCACCATCTACCTCGTCGGCTCCGAGCACCTGGTCGCGGTCAGCCGCGACGTCCCCACGCCGGTCACCGCGGCGGGGATCCTGCACGCGCTCGGGACAGGGCCGACGCCCGAGGAAGCCTCCGAAGGGCTGCGGAGCCCGATCTCGACGGCAGTTCCGCTCACCCTCTGGCAGCTCGCCACGACGACCATCACCGTGAACGTGGCGGGAAGCTTCACGACGCTCGCCGGCCAGGACCAAGCGGAGGCCGCAGCGCAGCTCGTCTACACGCTGACCTCGCTCCCGGGCATCACCTCTGTCGGGATCCGCATCGATGGCAAGAGCGCGACGGTGCCGACTGCGAAGGGTACCTTGAGCGCGGGTCCGCTCGATCGCGGAGACTACGAGACACTTGCACCGATCTGACCGGGAGCCGGCGGGCGGACACGCCTTCTACCTCGGACGCGCCTTCTGCCTCGGACGAGCCGCTCAGGGGAGCATGTGCCCTGAAAGGGTGAGCAGGCTCATCGCGGCGAAGGCGGCGAGCTCGAGACCGACGAAGGTTCGGAACCCTCCCGGCGACGACCTTCTCGCCCAGACGAGCACGGCGGGGAAGGCCACCAGCAGCATGCGCGCGTTGGGCAGCGTCTTCACCGACCAGAGCGTGACCGCGCCGACGCCGATGAGCCACGCGAGGGCGCCTGGAGACAGCTCCCGGCGCAGCGGCCAGAGCCGGACGACCGACCAGATGAGGAACGCAGAACCGAGCACGCTGTTCCAGAGGTTCCAGGTTCGAAGGTACCGGAAGACGTCCACGGGGTGGTCGACCAGGTGGCGCACGACAGGAAGGCGGACGAAGCCGAGCGGCTCGGTCTGGTTGTACCAGCCGTAGTGCTGGGCGTCCAAGGCGGCGAGCGGGCTGCCGGTCCACGACCACAGGAACCCGGCGAAGGCGAGGACGCCGAGAATCGACAGGACCGGCGCGACGAGCGGGGCGACGCGCCGTTCTCGCAAGGCGGCGCGAACGGCCACGAGCGCCACGACGGCGGGCATGACCAGGGCGGCGGGCTCCACCACGGCCGCGAGGCCGGCGAGCACGCCGACCAGCACCCAGCGCCGGGAGCGGAGAGCAAGCAGGCTGCCCAGCACCAGCGGAAGCGTGAGCCCCTCCGAGTAGGCCATCGAGAAGACCAGCGAGCCTGGGAAGAGCGCAAAGACGACCGCTGCACGCCGTCCCGTCGCCTCGCCCCACCAGGCCGTGGCGAGGCGCTGCGCGAGCACGGTGGCCACGAGCCCACCGACGAGGGCGATGGACACCGCGGCCACGAGCTCGGAACGAAGCACGAAGCCGAGGGCCCGGATGGCGAGCGGATAGAGCGGGAAGAAGCCGAGCGTGGACTGCGTGTGGAGCACGCGGTCGGGGTAGCCGTGGGTCGCGAGCTTCAAGTACCACCCACCGTCGTACGCGGCGAGCTGGGTGGCGATCGAGCGGCGCTCGACGACGGCGACGACCCCGGAGAGAAGCAGCACCCCAAGCCGCGTGGCCATGTAGACGCCGACTGGAACGTACGACGCCACCGACCCCCTCAGGCCACGCGACCCCCAGCCCGACCGCGGCGCTCCTCCGAGCTCGGCTCGCTCCGCGCCGAGCGCGGTGTCCGCTGGGGTGAGCACAGAGGTCACGGCCGCCAGCCCGAAGAGCTGCATCCCCCGTTGCGCGACGATCGGATCGGAGCAGGGGACGCCAGCGTCGCTGAACCCGACCAGATGGCCCTCGAACCGACGCCCCGGCCTCGCGCCGAGCGGTGAACGGCCGCGCGCCACCCCGCGTACCCGCTGCCGAGCACGAGCATGTGCATCAAGGCCTCCAGACCACCGTGGGTGCTGCTTACGCCACTCGCTGCCACTGTGAGCCGCGTGGGCACGTAACGGCGGGGGACACGGTCCCCCCCCGTCTGGCGGAGCGACTCCTGCGCCTGTTCTATCGTGCCACCACGACGGAGTGGTCCCGGTACCACTGGCCGGGGATGCTCCTCGGGCTCACACGACGAGCGCCGCCGCCGAGAACGGGTCACGCCTCCTCGACATACGGAAGAGGTCCGCCGTGGAACCGGACCACGATCCCGTCTGGATCCGGCACCTCGAGGTATGGCCCGAGATGCCCTTGCTCGATGGGGCCGTGGGCGATCGACGAACGATCGAGTCGGCCGACCCAGCGCTCCAGATCCTCGGGGGTCGCCACCGCGAGGCTGAGGACGGCGAACCCGCTCAGCGCCGCCGCCCGGTCGGGATCCTGATGGAGCCCGATGACGAGACCCGAAGGGTGCCGGCAGACGACGCCGACCACGCCGTGCTCCTGTTCGTAGTCCAGCACCGGGACGAAACCGCCCACCTGCACGTACCAGTCCCGGCTCCTCTCGGGGTCGGTGACGGGAAGACGCACGTGGTGCAGCCCGGTGACGAGCAGCGGCGCGTCGTCTGCAGGCTCCTCCGGCCACCGATCGTGCCGGGTCACCGGTACCTCCAGGAGGTGGCCCACCACGGCACCACGGTCACTCCGGGACGATCAGGCCGTAATTCCCGTCGTAGCGGAGGTACAGCACGACCCCCCGCCCCGAGGCCGCGTCGGCGAAGAAGAGGTAGCGCTCGCCGCTCGCCCCCAGACGCTCGATCGCCTCTTGCAAGCCGAGAACCGGCACCTCGACGTCGGACAGCTCGACAGGTTCGGCCGTCGGGCCGAGCCCGACGCCTGACGGCCGCAACCTCGTCATCCGGTACGTCCCGGCGTCGGTACGCTCCACGATGCTGTCGATGCCGCTCGCCAGGTCGACGAAGAGGTAGAAGTCGTAGTCGAGCTGGACCATGTCGAAGATCGCCTCGTCCGGCGTCAGCGCGCCGACCGCGAAGGTCTTGTGGCGGACGAGCTGGCGTTCCTCAGGCGGCCGATCGAAGTACGGAGGCCGCTCGGGGGGGAGGTCGCCGTGCCGCCACTCTCCAGGACGGGCGATCGCCTCGGAACGGCGGAGTTCGTCGCGCCGGCGGGCGCGGTGCTCGAGCCGCTCGCGCAAGCGATGCTCGAGAGCGTCCAGCGCTTCTTCCATGGTGCGCGCCGCTGCGTGGGCACGAAGCGGCTCGCCGTTCAGATCCAGCATCGCCTCGGCATGATTCGGGCTCGGACGCGCCGGATCGGTGTCCCGGACCAGCTTCACACGGGCGAAGAGCACAGGCTCCTCGAGCGCCTCGACGAGACGAGAGACGACCTGTTGCGCGTGCTCCTTGTCCCTCTCGTCGACGTCGCCGGTGGCGTACATGCTCAACGGAGGCAGGCCCTCGGCCTCTACGGACGTCACGGCGACCTCGGCTGTGTCGAGCAGCCATTGCTCTGCGATCTCGCCGTGCGCGATCCGGCACCTCACCGCGAAACCCTGCTCCCCGGGCGTTTCCGCCTCCCAGGTGACGATCACCTGGTCCCCACGGCCGAGGATCCGCGCGTGACGTTCGCATCCGAACGCCGGGCTCTCCTCGAGCCATTCCGACAGCGCGGTGCGGTCCTCCAGCACGCGCTCGCCGACATGGACCACGGCCACGGGCGAGTACAAGGCGAGCGCACCGTCCATGTCGCCCTTCGACACGCTGGTCGCCCAGCTTCGCGCCACCTGCATGGGATGGACCGCGGCGAGCCGCAGCTCGGGATGCACGCTCGCGTACGGTTCGGGTCCCTTCGTGTCGAAGCGGCGGGCCCCTTCCAGAGTCCCGAAGCGATGACGGTGCCTCGACGCCCGCGCGCTCTGACGCAGCCGCACGTCGGCCGCCTGCTCGACGCCCTCCACCCGCTGGAGGTCGAAGTGGACCCGGGCACCTGGGTGGCGAGCCGCCGCCTCGATCTCCCCGGCTGGCACGTGATAGGCCCGGCCCTCCCTGAGGACCTCCGCGTCTCCGTGGGCCGCGTCGAACCAGTGGACCACACCCTCAGGCATCCCCTGCACCTCCGGTCGTCGGTCGAGCCCATCGACGGAGCAACGCGCCGATGCGCCCGAAGTCGCTCAGCGACCCGTCTTCGACCGGCTCGAGCGCCCCGTGGTCCAGGAAGACGTCGGCCACGGCCGCGTCCACGACATTCCCGATCCCGCGAACAGAGCCGCCGCAACGCGGACATGGCCCAGGTCCGGTCACGAGCAGGCGGCAGACCTCGCAACGGCCCCCGGGAGCCTCGAACGTGCGTTCCACGACGAGCGTCCCCACCTCCCGGTCGCCCAGGGCGGCCAGGGTGGCGTCCAGTCCCGTCGCCACCGACGTGCCCGTGGCGGCTCGCTCGCGCAGTGCAGCGAGGATCGCCGAGCGCTGCTCTTGCTGGGCGCCTTCGACGACGTCTCGCGCGGCTGCGGCGAGCTGGCTCGTCGGCGCGTACCCCGGCAGCGGCCTGCGGCCGACGACGAGGTCGGCGACGTGGCGGGGAAGGTAGGCCTCGAGCTCCTTCACCGATTCCTCGCTGCCCAAGAGGACGACGTAGCGCGCCGGTGCGCGGACCATCTCGGCGGAGACGACGCGAGCTACTCGGCGGAAGTGCTCGCGAGCCAGCTCCTCCTCGTGCCGCTCGAACCCGGCCAGCTCGATGTCCACGTCGACGGCATGCGGCATCGTGTCGTCGAGGAGGTCGAGCTCGCGTGCTCCTTGCTCCGGGTCCAATCGCGCGACACGGGACCGCTCCTTGTCCACCGCCACGGCGATCGCCGACCACGACGCGGCAGCCGCCGCGCACAGCTGCGCGATGTCCGGCTCGGGATCCACGGCCACCTGGTCGCGGACCGGCGTCGTCAGCTCCACCGCGTCGAAGAGGTCCTGGCTCGCGCAGGAGAACAGTCCGATGCCTCTGGTCGCAGACCGGTCGATCCCACGACCGAGCCAGGCGCGCATTGCCGCGAGGTCCTTCTCGACCTCTCCGGGGGTGCCCGGCGGCGCGAGCTCGGCCCGCTGGCGCGCCGACCGGAACAGGTGCTCGGCCCGCTGCTCGACGTCCGGCCATCGCGGATGGCGCAGTCCGTCGACGTCGAGGTACAGGCTCGTGGCGACCGTGCCCGGCCGCCACGACGCGATCCGGCGAATGACCGACTCGTCGACCATCTCACGACCACCTCCTCATCTCACGACCACCCCTCGCATCACCGGCGGTGCGCGCCAGGGCTCCGTCGAGACCAGCGCCCCTCGTAATCCTGCAAGCTCCGCTTCGCACTCGTCGTCTCTGCTCCCGTGGTCTCTGCTCCCCTGATCGTCGCCACGCGTGTTCGCGCTCACGGCCGGCACCCCATGGTGCGCCCCAGGGGACCAGGTGCAACAGGGCCGATGGTCCAGATGCGCCGAGGCGCGAGGTCCCGGGGCGCCTCTCAGGATCGGACCATCGCCTCTGGTGCACGGGCGCACGCCGAAGAAGGATCGCGGGAGCGATCGGAAGCAGAGGCTACCCGACACGAGGAGGCGAACATGCGAACGAGAACGAAAGGTGCGAACGGGATATTCATCTGACAGGCTGTAGCGAAATGCCCGGCCCACTGGATAGTGGCGCACGTATCTGTATGATCATGCACGGGGAGCTCGAAGCTCTAGCGGTGGTGACAGGTCACAATACATTGCCCGGTATCGGGGATGTATCCTTGTATGGTTGTAGCTGCATATAGTAATATATGGCATGGCGTACAGCTACATGGACTGCGACCGAGACCAGCTGTTCCTCCGTATCCATTCAGGTCCGCGCCGAAGCGCCCTCGAGCTGGGCAGATGGCGGGGAGGCGGGCAGCTGAGGTGCTGTCAGGTGCGCAGCGGCGCCGACGGCATCCAGGGCGCTCCGGCGAACAGCGCAGTCAAGACGTCCATCGCTCCGACGCCGTGCTTGGCAGCAGTCGAGAGGTAGGAGCGGACCTT
>JAJYYT010000139.1 GCA_021800645.1 Actinomycetes bacterium | reverse complement strand
GGTCCCTTGGTGCCCTCGGGGAAGACGAGCGCGAGCTGTCCCTGGTCGTGGAGGAGCCGGTAGGCGTTGTCAGGGCGAGCGGCGACCCCGCCCAAGCGGCTCCACCACGTCCCGACGACGGGGATCGTGCGGAACCAGTAGTGCGCGAGCGCGTACACGGGGCGGCGCAGGTGCGTCTCGACGCCGTGCATGATCACGGGCGCGTCCGAGGGGATGGCTCCTGCATGGTTGCCGACGAGGAGCGCCCCGCCGGTCACCGGGATCTTGTCGATCCCTTCCCACTCGGCCCGGAACCACGCCGAGTACGCGGGTCCGTAGATCCGGCGCGCGAGCTCTCGGGCCCGCTCGGACCTGCCCCATTCGTCGACGTCGGAGCCTCTGGGGTCCTCCGGCGGTGTCGCTCCTGCTGCAGGGCGCCCGTACGCGGGCTTGGGCGCGCGTGGCCGGACGGCACCGGGCGAGGCTCGAGGTCGCTGCGCCGGCGCACGGCGGGAGCTCACACTCCGAGCGTACCGGCGTCGTGGTTCGCGGTAGGAGGGACGGGTCGTCGGGACGGGGCGCCGGGACGGACGGGGCGCCGGATGAGGGGTCGGCGCGCCAGATCAGAGGTCGGCGCGGCGACCCAGGGCCGGGGGCGTCGGGGCGTCGGTGCCGGGGATCAGGGCTGGCCGACCGCCACGAGCCCGTACGTGTAGAGCGCGTCGTAGGACACGGTGGCCCCGGTGTACGGGGCCTGGATCACGGTCTGGTTGCCGTAGGGACCGGAGCCGACGTACATGACGACGTGGTCCACCGTGCCTGTGCCGTCGAGATTGAAGTAGAAGAGCAGGTCCCCCGGTTGGATGTCGGACATGGGCACGTGCGGCACTGTGGCGAACTGCTCCTGGGAGGTGCGAGGGATGCTGACGCCCGCCTGCGCCCAGGACCACTGCACGAGGCCGGAGCAGTCGAACCCGACGCCGGGCGTCTCGCCGCCCCAGACGTAGGGGACGCCGAGCTGGGACTCGGCCGCACGCACCGCGGCCTGTCCGGCCGCGGTGGCTGTGCTGCTGAACCCGACCGTCGGTCCGCCCGCCGCGGGGGCGGTGCTGCTGGACCCGACCGTCGGTCCGCCCGCCGCGGCAGACGCCTCGTTCGCCGCTTGCGCTGCGGCTGCGCCTGTGCCACCGAGCGCGCTCGCGACCTGTGCCGCCTGCTGGGCGGCTGCGGCTGCGGCTGCGGCGTGACGTGCGGCCGCCTCCTGGGCGACTGCGGCTGCGGCAGCGGCCCGCCGTTCTGCTGCCGCGACGGCGCGCCGTTCTGCTGCTGCGGCTGCGGCGCGTCGTGCGGCGGCTGCGGCTGCGGCACGTCGTGCGGCGGCTGCGGCTGCGGCTGCTGCGGCCGCCTCCCTTTCTGCCTTCGCCTGCGCGGCGGCGGCCACCTCTCTTCCGAGCGTGCCCTTCAAGGACGCGAAGGTGGCCTCGGACTTCGCGGAGGCCTGCTCATTCTGCTGCTGGAGGGCCTGCAGGCGCGACGCTGCAGCTTGCGCCTGCTGCTGCTGGGCCTCCTGCTGCGTCCTCGTCTGGGCGAGCTTCACCTGGGCCGCCTCGAGCGAGCGCTTCGCCGCGTCCAGGTTGATGACCGCGGTGTCGGAGTACTCCTCGGAGATCACGAATGTGTTCGCAGACGTAGAGAACAGCGCGGTGATCTGCGTCCCTTGGGCGCCGAGCACGTAGTCCTGGACGGCAGCTCTTGCGAGCACGCGCTTGTCGATGACGATGGTCTTGCGAATGTGCGTCAGATGCGCGTCCGTCGCGGCGATGGCCGCCCGCACGACCTGCAGGTGCACCATCTCCGCGTCGTATTCTTGCCCGAGGAGTGCTGAATCGCGCTGTTCCTGGGCTATCGTCTGCTCGATCCGTGTGAGCTGGGACTCGGTCTGACCGATCTTCGCCTGAGCGGCGCTTGTTGTGAACCTTGTGGCGCCAGCGACGCCGACGATCCAAGTCCCGACGACCAACGATGCCGCGGCGCCGGCGGCGACGAGGCGGGCGGGGACGCGGTGAAAGCTCCGGCGGTTCACTCCAGCCACTTCAGCAACATTAGCCTCAGGGCTCTCAGCGCAAGGACGAGATCCGACGCCCGCGCCGCTGCGACGGCGCCAGGATCCGGGCCAGGAGTCGCCGCGAGCAGCCGGTAGGGTCGGGTCGTGGATGCGACTGTCAGCGTCGACGGTGGGTGGGTGCGCGGCCACGCGGTCGACGGGGTCTGGTCGTTCCTCGGCGTGCCCTACGCGCGTTCGCCTGCAGGTCCATTGCGTTGGCGGCGGCCTCAGCGACCCGAGCCGTGGACGGGGGTGCGGGACGCGTCCAGGCCGGGCCCGCTCGCACCCCAACCGCTGTCAGTGGGCTCGGCGTTGCCCGGAGACCCCTGCGAGCAGAGCGAAGACTGCCTGCACCTCAGCATCTGGACCCCGGCCCCCGACGCCTCGGGGCGACCGGTGCTCGTGTGGGTGCACGGTGGCGGCTTCACCTCTGGGAGCGCCGGCAGCGCACTGTACGAGGGGAAGCACCTTGCGGCGAACGGGGAGGTCGTCGTCGTGAACGTGAACTACCGGCTCGGCGCGCTCGGGTTCCTCGCGCACCGCGCGCTCGCCGAGGGGAGCGACGGCGGGCACGTCGGCGGGAACTGGGCGCTCTTGGACCTGATCGCCGCGCTCGGCTGGGTGCGCGACCACGTCGCGTCGTTCGGCGGCGATCCCTCCAACGTCACGCTGTTCGGCGAGTCCGCCGGCGCGATGTGCGTCGCGGCCCTGCTCGCGGCTCCCGGGGCGCGCGGGCTGTTCCGGGCGGCGGTGATCCAGAGCGGGCCGCCGTACACGCAGAGCGCACGGCGCGCGGAGGACGCGGCCCTCGCTTTCGCTCGCGAGCTCGGGGTCTCCGAGGTGTCCCGGGAAGCGCTCGAGCGCGTGCCGGCCGACGAGCTCGTCGCCGCGCTCGCGTCGATGTCCCGCCGTCCTGCGCGCCCCGGTGAGCTCCCCCAGCCGCTCCTCCCTGTAGTCGACGGCGTCACGCTGCCCGACCTCCCGCTGCGGACGGTCGCCCGCGGCTCTGCGGCCGGCGTGGCGACGATCGTGGGCACCAACCGCGACGAGATGACCTTCTTCACGCTGAACCACGCCTCGGCGCAGGCCATGGACGACGAGTCCCTCAGACGGCGTATCGAGCACGCCGCGCCGCGAGCACCTTCTCAGCGCGTCGTCGAGCGCTACCGTGACGTGCTGACGCGCCGAGGGGAGCCCTCGGATGCTCGCGCGCTGTGGGTGGCGGCGGCGAGCGACGCCGTGTTCCGGTGGCCCTCGCTCCGGCTCGCCGCAGCACTGCGTGCGCACGACCCCCGGACGTTCGTCTACCTCTTCACCTGGCCGTCCCCGGCGTTCGGCGGTGCCCTCGGTGCGACCCATGCCCTCGAGGTCCCGTTCGTCTTCGGGACCCACGGTCGCCCGGGCGTCTCCAGCTTCGTGGGCGCGAGCGCCGGCACCGACGCGCTGTCGGCGGCGATGCAGGCGGCGTGGGTGTCGCTCGCGAGGTCTGGCGATCCGTCCGATCCGCTCGTGGGACGATGGCCGGCGTGGGACCGCGACCGTCGCGCGACGATGGTCTTCGGTCCGAGGATCGCCGTCGAAGACCGGCCGCGCGACGAGGAGCTCGCAGTATGGGAGGACGTCGCGCCGCTGCCTGGGCCCTCTGGCGTCCTCGCCCCCGCCTCGCTCGGCGGGTAGCCGGCCGACCGACGGATCTGCGCGCGCTCATCCTTCGTCTCTCTGCGAGCGCCGACTGTCGTGTTCGAAGCGCTCGATCTGGGATCGAAGCGTCCAGTACTTCGTGTCTGTCTCGCCGAGGTACCCGAGGAGGCGGCGCAGCGCGAGCGCGGCGGTCGCAGCGACGCGCCGGATCCTCAGGATCACGAGGGTGGCTTCGAAGGAGAGGCGGTTCGTCGCAATGGGGCCGGAGGCGTCGCGGAGGCGGAGAGAGCCGATCGTGGGTGCTGGCTCAACCATCGCCGTCCAACCCGAGCAGACCCGTGGCCGTGCCGGTACGGATCTGCTCGAGGGTGCGATCGTCGAGGCCGGCCTTCTCCAGGTAGGCGACGTGGTGCTCGAGCTGCTCCTCGTCGCAGTACGGGTAGTCCGTGCCCAGCACGAGCCGTTCGTCGCCGAGCTCGCTGCAGGCGCACCTGAGCGCCGCGACCGAGCCGGAGACCGTGTCGTAGTACATGGAGCGCAGACCGGCGACCACGTCGAGCGCGCCTTCCCGCTTGCGACTTACCCGGTCGAGGAGGAACGGGAGGGTGCCCCCGAGGTGGGGCACCACGAAGCGGATGTGCGGGAAGCGCGTCGGCACGCCGGCGAGGACCAGCCTCAGTGCGGCCACCGTGTCCTCGAAGGTCGCGCCGACCATCCAGGCGAGGTTGCGTCCGGAGAGCCATCCGGTCGTCTCCTGGCCGACCGGGTGCAGGAACACGACGGCCCCCAGCTCCTCGAGGCGGCGGTAGACCGGGTCGAGGAGCGGGTCGTCGAGCTGGACGTTGCCGACGCTGCAGCCGATGGTGAAGCCCGAGAGCTTCTCAGCGTCGCGTACCCGCTCGATCTCCGCCAGCGCCTCGTCGACGTGCGGGAGCGGGAGGGCGGCGAAGACCCGGAAGCGGTCGGGGCGCTCGTCGGCCAGCGCGAGGAACAGGTCGTTGGCGAGCACGGCCGCTTGCGCGGCGTCTCCTGGCGTCTCCAGGTACGGCTGCGCCTGGGAGACCGACAGGACCTGGATGTCGATGCCGACCCGATCGAGCAGTTGCAGCCGCTCGTCGACGTCTTGGTCGCCCAGCGGCGCCGAGGAGGACGGCGGGAGCTCTTGGCGGCCGATGCGCTCGAGGTAGCGCTGCGGGTAGTAGTGCGCGTGGACGTCGACGATCACGGGAGACCTCCGTTCGGCTCGCAGGCGTCGGTGCGCGCGGGAGGGTACCACCGCACATGCCACGTCGCTGGCCTGTGTCGTCTGCCAATCGGGCAGTTGCGCGCTCGGGCGATTGCGTTCGGCAGTTCCCAGACGCGCTCGCCCGGTTCGGAGGGGCTCAGCCGATCACGATCCGGGTCGGTCCTGGAGCAGGAGGCTTTCGTCGGAGGGCCCGAGCCTGTCCGAGGCGTTCGCGGCCTGGTGCCAGGGGGGTACAGGAGCGGACCTGCGCTGACCCCGCAGAGGGTCCGACGCTCGCCGTGCTCGAGGACCAGTTCGGCTGCGCGATCTCCTCGGCGATCCCTCCCGGGTACATGTCCGCGGCGTCGACGAGGTTCACACGTGCTTCGAGGGCACGGGCGATGAGCCGCCTGGCCTCGGCGACCTGGGTGCTCCCCACCTGGGAGAGCTCGCCTCGACCGCCGAAGGTCATCGTGGCGAGCGCCAGCGTCGAGACCTTCAGGCCTGCACGCCCCGAGAACCGGTGCTCCACGACTTCCTCCTCCGAGCTGCTCGTGACGAGTCAGCAGGATCAATGCACCGTGGTAGCGTGCCCGACGACCCGCGCACCCGCGGAGAGGGGGGACCTCGAGCCCGCCATCGGGCCCCAGACGGGCGACGACCCGCGCACCCGCGGAGAGGGGGGTTTCCAGCATGAGGGACGCACTCTGCAGTTCACGGCTTCGTTGGGTCCTCGGCGCGCTGAGTGTTGTGCTCGTGATGCTCGGCTGGGTCGTCCCCGCCGGTGGCACGACCTTCTCCGATCCCTACCCGCAAGGCTCCTCCGGCTACGACGTCGCACAGCCCAACTGCACCGAGACGCCCCCCGGAGGCTTCGCCGTCGTGGGTCTCGGCGGCGGCCGGCCCTTCACGACGAACACCTGCCTTGCGAGCGAGTGGAAGACCGCGCTCGATCTCAGTTCCAGTTCCACCTCGATTCCCGGCCCCGCGCT
>JAJYYT010000138.1 GCA_021800645.1 Actinomycetes bacterium | reverse complement strand
GTGCCGGTCTCGGTCCTCCCGAACGCAGGACTGCCGTCGGTGGTCGAGGGCAAGATGCACTACGACCTCAGTCCCGACGAGCTCGCCGACCACCTCCACCGCTTCGTGTCCGAGTACGGGGTGAGCGCGGTCGGCGGTTGCTGCGGGACGACGCCAGACCACCTTCGGGCCGTCGTGAGCGCGCTCGAGGGGACCTCGCCGGCGGCGCGCCGCCCGGTGCACGAGCCCGCCGCCGCCTCGATCTACGGCTCGGTGGCCCTTTCCCAGGAGACGTCGTTCCTCGTGGTGGGGGAACGGACGAACGCCAACGGGTCCAGGCGCTTCCGTGAGGCGATGCTCGCCGGCGACTGGGAGACGTGCGTCGGGATGGCCAGAGACCAGATCGCCGAGGGGGCGCACGTCATCGACGTCTGCGTGGACTACACCGGCGCCGACGGCGTCTCCGACATGAAGGAGGTGGCGAGCCGGCTCGCCACGCAGTCGACCGTGCCGCTCATGATCGACTCGACCGAGGCACCGGTCGCCGAGGCTGCCCTGGAGTGGCTCGGAGGCCGTCCGATCCTCAACTCGGTCAACCTCGAAGAGGGTGACGGCGACGGGACGCGGCTCGACCGGTTCCTGCGGCTCGCACGGGAGTACGGCGCCGCGGTGGTCTGCACCTGCATCGACGAGGAGGGACAGGCGCGGACCGCCGAGTGGAAGCTCCGAGCCGCTCGGGCCATTCACGACATCGCAGTGGAGCGCTACGGGCTCGAACCCTCCGATCTCATCTTCGACCCGCTCGCGCTGCCCCTGTCGACGGGGATGGAGGAGAGCCGGCGCGATGGCGTCGAGACGATCGAGGGGATCATGGCGATCAAAGCCGAGCTCCCCGGCGTCCACACGCTGATCGGCCTCTCGAACGTCTCGTTCGGCCTGAACCCGGCCGCGCGGCAGGTGCTGAACTCGGTGTTCCTGCACGAGTGCGTCGAGGCGGGACTGGATGCGGCGATCGTCCACGCCGCCAAGATCCTTCCTTTGTCGCGAATCGACGAGCGCGCGCGGGAGGTGTGCCTCGACCTCGTCCACGACCGGCGCCGCGAGGGGTATGACCCGCTGCAGGAGCTGCTCGCGCTCTTCGAAGGCGTCGCCGCATCGCACGTGACTGACGACGGCCACGCCGACTGGCCGGTCGAGCGCCGCCTCGAGCAGCGCATCGTCGACGGCCGCCGTCAAGGTCTCGAAGCCGATCTCGACGAGGCCCTCGGCTCGGGCCACGAAGCGCTCGAGATCGTGAACGAATTCCTCCTCGCGGGCATGAGGACCGTCGGCGACCTCTTCGCGTCCGGAGAGATGCAGCTTCCCTTCGTCCTGCAGTCCGCCGAGACGATGAAGGCCGCCGTCGCCTACCTCGAGCCGCACATGGAGCGGGCCGACCAGGGCGGGAAGGGAAGGGTCGTGCTCGCGACCGTGAAGGGCGACGTCCACGACATCGGGAAGAACCTCGTCGACATCATCTTCACCAACAACGGCTACGAGGTGGTGAACCTCGGGATCAAGGTCGGCATCGGCGAGATGGTGGCAGCCGTGCAAGAGCACGGGGCCGACGCCCTCGGAATGAGCGGATTGCTCGTGAAGTCCACGTTGGTCATGCGCGACAACCTCGAGGAGCTCAACCGTCGCGGGCTCGCCGACCTCCCGGTGCTGCTCGGCGGGGCCGCGCTCACCCGCACCTACGTGGAGCGCGACCTGCGCCAGGTCTACGACGGCCGCGTCTTCTACGGGCGCGACGCCTTCGAGGGGCTCCGCACGATGGACCGCCTGACGGAGCTCCGGCGAAGCGGCCGAGAAGACCCGCTCTTCGGGCGTGAGGTCTCGCAGCGCAACGTGCCGTCCCGCTTCCGGCCGGCCGGCGCGCGTGACTCCGACGCCGAGCCACGTGACGGCCGGCCGGCGCGCTCACCGGAAGTCGAGCTGGACAACGAGCTCTTCCGACCGCCCTTCGTCGGCACGAGGACGGCCCGCGGGATCCCCATCGACGAGGTCGCGGGATACCTCAATCTGACCGCGCTCTTCCGCAACCAGTGGGGCTTCCGCCCTGCCGCAGGGGAGGATGACGCGGCCTTCAAGGCCAGGGTCAAGGCAGTGCTCCGTCAAGAGCTCGACAAGGCCAAGCAGGCCGACGTCCTCGTGCCACAGGTCGCCTACGGCCACTTCGCCGCGGCGTCCGAGGGCAACGACCTCGTGATCTACAAGGACGAGACGCGCAGCGCCGAATGGATGCGCTTCACGTTCCCCCGCCAGGACAAGCCGCCGTGGCTCTGCATCGCCGACTTCTTCCGCCCGGCGAGCACCGGCGAGGAGGACTTCGCCACCTTCATGCTCGTCACCATGGGCCCGAAGGTGTCCGAGGAGACGTCGCGCCTCTTCGCGGAGAACCGCTACCAGGACTACCTGTTCCTCCACGGGCTCGGGGTGGAGATGACCGAGGCGCTCGCGGAGTACTGGCACCGCCGCATCCGAGAGGAGCTGGGCTTCGCCGACCAGGACGGCCCCACGCTCACCGGTCTGTTCCGCCAGCAGTACCGCGGAGGCCGCTACAGCTGGGGCTACCCCGCCTGCCCGGACCTGGAGGACAATGCCAAGGTCGTGGAGCTGCTCGGTGGCGACCGAGTCGGCGTGTCGGTGAGCGACGGCTTCCAGCTGGTCCCAGAGCAGACCACCGACGCCATCGTCTGCCACCACCCGAAGGCCAAGTACTTCGTCGCCTGACCGGTCCTTCCGGTTGAAGTGGGAATTCGTTGACCCCCCGGGCGAAGGAGCACTACCGTGTGCGGGGGAGGGGAGGGTGACATGGACACCACGATCTTGGCGGCCGTCAACCGGAATCTTGTCGTCATCGAGGCGGTGGTCGCAGCTGTCATCATCGTGCTGCTCGTGGCCATCGTCCTGATGAGCCGCAGGCGCAAGAAGGAAGCGTCGAAGACCGAGCCCGAAGCCCCGAATTACTATGCCGACCTGCAGCAGCAGCCGGCTGGCCGCCCCGACCCCTTCGGTGCGTTCGCCGCCGCGACGGCTGCCCAGGTGCCGGCAGCCCCGCAGCCCCAGGCAGCCCCGCAGCCCCAGGCGGCCCCGCAGGTGCCGCTTGCCCAGCAGCTGTCCCAGCAGCAATTCCCGCAAGCGCCAGCGCACCTGGCCGCCGCCTCGCAACCGGCGCCCGCCGGGTCTCCGGTTCCCTCCGGATCTGCAGCGACGACAGCGCAAGGAGCGGACGTGGCGGGGATTCCCGGCGCGGGGGCGCCGGTGGCCGCGAACGGATCGGCGTGGCCGGCTCCCGCTGCGTGGGCCACGGGCGAAGCCCCCGCTCAGACGGGCGTCGCGACGGCGCAGGCAGCGCCGACCGCCACCATGGCGCACCAGGCGCTCCTGCCCCCGGTGGGCACGCCCGCCGGATGGCTACCCGACCCGAGCGGCACCCCCGACACGCTTCGGTACTGGGACGGGAACACCTGGACGCAGCACTACGCGCAGCGGGGCTGACCCCGTCGCGGCGTGAGCCGTGCCGCCGTCTTCGCTGGCGTCGGCTGGCGAGGAGGCGGCGTCGGCGGCCTGCTTCGCGTGGTAGCTCGACCGCGTGAGCGGCGAGGCCTCGACATGCAAGAGGCCGAGCTCGCGTCCGGCGGTGGCTAGCGCCTCGAGCTCCGCTGGGCTCCACCACCGGGCGACCGGCAGGTGGTCCGCGCTCGGCCGCAGGTACTGCCCGATCGTCGCGATCGACACGCCGACGGACGCCATGTCGGCAAGCGTGGAGACGACCTCCTCCTCGGACTCCCCTAGGCCGACCATGAGCCCCGACTTCACTACGAGCCCGGCGTCGGCAGCTCGGGCGAGCACCGCGAGGCTCCTCGCGTACCCAGCAGACGGCCGCACCGCGCGCTGGAGCCGGACCACGGTCTCCACGTTGTGGTTCAGCACGTCGGGGCGCGCGTCGAGGACGAGCTCGAGAGAGGACGCGTCCCCCTTGAAGTCGGAGACCAGGACCTCGATTCCCGTTTCGGGGTTGCGCCGCCGGACCGCCCGGACCGTGGCCGCGATCGCTCCTGCACCGCCGTCGTCGAGGTCGTCGCGAGCGACACACGTGATGACTGCGTGCGACAGCCGCATCCGCGCGACCGCTTCGGCGACACGGTCTGGCTCGGTCGGGTCGAGGGGCAGCGGACGGCGCGTGTCGACGAGGCAGAAGCCGCAAGCGCGCGTGCAGCGCGAGCCGTTGACCATGAAGGTGGCCGTCCCGTCGGCCCAGCACTCGAAGATGTTGGGGCAGCCTGCCTCCTCGCAGACAGTGACCAGCCGCAGATCGTGGATCGTCCGACCGAGGGAGACGTACCCCTCCCCCATGCGTGCCGGGGCGCGGAGCCACTCCGGCTTGCGCGCCCGGAACGGGATCCCGGCGTCGGGGTCGGTGCCGGCGTCCCGAAGCCGGCGCAGCAGAGGCCGCTCCTCGGCGACGTCGGCGTTCCCGCCCGGATGCCGTTTCCTTCGCGGCAGGTCGACGTCGCGGCGATCGACGCCGTCGGTCCCCCACACCGCTGCCGCTCGCGAGGCAACCGCCTCGACGACCTCGTCCATCGACGCGTCGTTCCCCTCCGCGCGCAGAGAGGTCACCGCGTAGTCCGCGATGCCGCACGGCACGATGTGGCCGAACATCTCGAGGTCGCAGTCCACGTTGAGTGCGACGCCGTGGAGGGTCCGGCGCCGCCCGCCGTCCACCCGCATGGTCCGTACCCCGATGGCGGCCACCTTGCGGGGCGACGGGCCGTCGACGCCCACCCAGACCCCGGGGTAGCCCTCGTGCCGTGACGCCTCGACCCCCAGTAAGCCGAGCGCGTCGATGACCAGCTGTTCGATGCGGTGCACGTGGAGCGGGCCCGCGCCGGGATGGTCCTCGAGCGTCACGATCGGGTAGGCGACGAGCTGGCCCGGCCCGTGATAGGTCACGTCGCCGCCCCGGTCGGTCCGAAAGAGCGTCGCCCCGACTGACGCCGGATCGCGAAGGACGTGTGCGGGGTCGGCGCGCACGCCGAGCGTGTAGACGTGGGGGTGCTCCACCAGCAGCAAGTAGTCGTCGCCTCCTCGCTGCGCGAGCGCATGCTGGAGATCGAACGCCTCGGCGTAGCTGACTTGCCCGAGGCGGCGAATGCGTAGCACGGCTACAGCTCGGAAGCCCAGTCGCGCGTGGAGAGGGCCTGCGCGACCCGGCGAAGGAAGGACGACACGTACGCGCCGTCCACCGCACGGTGGTCCCAGCTGAGCCCGATCATCCCGACGGAGTGGATGGCGATGGACTCGCTGCCGTCGGCGAGCTCGACGACGACGGGGCGGCGGCGGACGCCGTCGGTCGCCAGGATCGCGACCTGCGGCTGGTTGATGATCGGCACGGTGAAGTACGTGCCGAACGGCCCGTCGTTGGTGACGGAGAACGTGCCCCCGGCGATGTCGTCGGCGGTCAGCTGCCTGTTGCGGGCGCGGTCGGCGAGGTCCCTGACCCGCCGCGCGATCCCGCGAAGCGTGATCTCCTCTGCGTGGTGGATGACGGGGACGATGAGCCCCTCGTGGTTGAGGTCGACCGCGATCCCGAGATTCACCTGCTGGTGCACGACCAGAGAGTCCTCGACGACCGACGCGTTCAGATTGGGGAACTCTCGGAGCGCGTCGACGGTCGCTCGCGCGATGAAGGGGAGGTACGTGAGCGAGAACCCCTCCTCGCTCTTGAAGCGGTCACGCCACACCTTGCGCACGCGGTCGACGTTCTCGAAGTCCGCTTCGTACGCGATGTAGGCGTGCGGCGAGGTGGCCTTCGAACGGACCATGTGCTCTGCGGTCCGACGCCGCATGTTCGAGAACGGCACCAACCGGTCCGCCGAGGGGCGGAAGACGGCGGTGGCGGCGCTCTGCGTAGGAGCCGCGGGGACCGGCATGCCGGCCGGCGGGGGAGCTGGCGGCGGCGGCGCTTGGGGGGCTGGCG
>JAJYYT010000137.1 GCA_021800645.1 Actinomycetes bacterium | reverse complement strand
CTCTGGCTGTCCTCCACCACCTGGTACGGGCCGTGGGGAGGCCCCGAGACGTCTCCCTGGCACTACCTCGGGGGAGAGCGGGCGTGCCGCCGCTACGCGCGGCGTGCGGGCCACGGGCCGAAGAACCTGTTCGGGGAGTCGCTGTTCCCGCTGCACGTGGGCTCCACCCTCCGCCGCCTCGAGGAGCACCCGCTGCTCGACCTGGTCGAGGCGCGCCCGCGCTACCTCCCCGAGCGCGCCGGCGCGATCGTGCGGGTCCCGGTCCTGCGCGAGGTCCTCACCTGGAACCTCGAGGTGCTCGCCCGCAAGCGTGAGCCGGCGCGCAAGGGGCGAGTCGAGACCTGCAAGGATGCGTCCATGACGACCTTGTCACACCCCGGGGGCACGAGCTGATGGAGGACCTCTCGGGCAAGGTCGCCCTGATCACCGGCGGGGGGAGCGGGATCGGGCGGGGTGCCGCCGTCGCGCTCGCGGCCGCCGGCGCGCACGTTGCGGTTGCAGACGTCGACCGCGACCGCGCCATGGCGGTGGCGGACGAGGCGTCCTGGCGAGGCACCGAGTGCTTCGGCATGGCGCTCGACGTCAACGACCAGGCGGCCTTCGAGACCGCTCGTGACGTGATCCTGCGCCGGCTGGGACGGATCGACATCGTCATGAACAACGTCGGGGTCGTGGCTGCCGGCGTTCCCGAGGAGATCCCGCTCCAGGAGTGGGAGCGCATCATGAGCACGAACCTCCTGTCGGTCGTGCGGAGCAACGCGACGTTCCTGCCACTGCTCCTCGAGCAGGAGAGCGGCCACGTCGTGAACACCGCGTCGGCGGCCGGTCTCTTCCAGTACGAGTACGAGCGCATGCCCTACTCGGTGAGCAAGGCGGCGGTGATCGCCCTCAGCGAGGCGCTGGCGCTGTACCTCCATCCGCGCCACGTCGGGGTGACCTGCCTGTGCCCAGGTCCCGTCGCGACGAACTTGCGCCAACAGGTCACGTTCTCGGGGCCCCCGGTGCGCATGCGGCCACCGGTGAAGGGCATGACGCCTGCCGACCCGATGGCTGTCGGGGAGATGGTGGTCGACGCCATCAAGGCCAACCGCTTCCTGGTCTTGACGCACCCCGAGCTGCACGAGCTGCTCGTCGAGCGGGCGCAGGACCCCGAGCGCTTCCTGGCCGAACGGATCCGCACGATCGAAGAAGGGTGACCGTGGGCTCTCCGGGCGGACCCAGGCGCCAGGCGTCGCGCGCCGACCTCCGGGGGCCGGCGCGCGCGGCGTAGTTTGACTGCCGATGCACAGGGGGGTCCTCGTCCGCTACAGGATCATGGCGTTCACGACGGCGACGCTCCTCATCGTGCTCGTCTTCGCCGGCATCCCGCTGCAGCTCGCGGCGGGCCGGCCGCAGGTCGTGAACGTCGTCGGGACCTTGCACGGCTTCTTGTACATCGTCTACCTGGTGACCGCGTTCCAGCTCACGCGCAAGCTCCGCGTCCCGAAGTTCCAGATGCTCCTCGTGCTGCTCGCGGGCACGGTCCCCTTCTGCGCCTTTGTGGCGGAACGGAAGATGACGCGGCGCTTCGAGTCGACCGAGCCCGCCGGGAGCCGGCCAGGACATGCCGCCGCGGTCGGGCGCGACAGGTCGGCGCGCGTCGCGGCGCTGCGGCAGCGCTGGCTCTCACCGCGGGCGTTGCTGCTCCACGTGGAGGTGCTCGTCGCAGCCCCCGCGTGTGCGCTGGCCGGTTGGTGGCAGGCGACGAGAGCGCTGGCGGGCAATGAGCTGAGCTGGGTCTATTCGGTGGAGTGGCCGATCTTTGCGGCGCTCGCGGTCTTCGGCTGGTGGCACCTCGTCCACGAGGACCCCGAGGCGTACCGCGCCAGGCGATGGCGATCGCACCGCCACGGTGAGAAGCTCCCCGAGCCGTTGCCGTCGCTCAAGCCCGTCGATGTCGAGCCCGAGACCGGGATGTGGGCTGCGATGCTCGCCGGTGCGGTGGGTGTGGAGCTCCTCGTGGGGATCCTCGCCCTCGTGCTCGTGCCCTTCGGGCGGCCGAGCGAGTGGGTGCCCCAGCGCGGCGCGGCGGTCTACGGCATCCACGCAACCCTGGGTCTGTTCATCGGGCTGGGCGCATTCGCCTTCTTGGTGCGGGTGCGCAGGCTCGGTCGGATCGCGCGGATCTCGGGATGGACCGGTGCGGTCTGCACGGCGCTCGCAGGGTTCGGCGGGCTTATGACCGAGCCGCACTCCGCGGTCCGGTTCTTGGGCATCGCCCTCATGTTCGTGGCGTCGGTGCTCGCAGGCAGCGCCTACCTCGTGCCCATCGTGCTGCGCGCCCGGCCCAGCGCGGACGACGCGACGGATGAGCGCGCGCCAAGAGAGGCGTCCCGGACACCAGCGTCGGCCCTGCCCACCTGAGCGAGGCGCCTCGGGGTGAGGAGCCGCCGCGACCTGAGGAGCCGCCGCGGCCTCAGGAGCCGTGGCGGGCGAAGCGCCGGCCCGCGGCGCCAAGCGCCAGCCGGCCGGCGAGCATCACCGCACCGAGGAAGCCGGTGGCCACGCCCACGAAGGCGGGCGCGCTGCCCTGACCCGCGGCGATCCGGAGCGACATCCCGACCGCGACCGTCGTGGCGCAGACCACTGCACCAGCAGGGAGCGACGAGGGCGTGACGGCCCGGCCGCGCAGCCTCCCGGCCAAGGCGAGCAGCCCCCATCCGAGCCCCAGCCCCGCAGCGAAGGGCCATGCGGTGGTCGCGATGCCTCCCGCCGTCTCCGCGTGGTCGTGCGAGGCACGCCCGATCACCACGAAGAGGACGACGGCGACCACGTCGACCAGAGCGGCGGCGCGCCAGCGGCTCATCTCATCCGGCCCTCGTCCAGAGGGAGGCCGAGCCGACACACCGGTGCTTGGCCGTCCCGCGCGCGGACGGCTCCCCTTCGAGCGTCCACTCGGCAGCCTGCACGCACATCTCGAGGATCGTAGATGCTGCGATCGAGGGGGTCCGCGAGCACCGGCACCGCCGCGCCGCGAGCACCGGCACCGCCGCGCCGCGAGCACCGGCACCGCCTCATGGACAGAAAGAAGGCGCCGGTTGGCTGCGGTGCAGGCCCTGGTGCGGGCTAGCGTTGATGGGCGAGCGGTCGATGGAGCTCACGCAGAGGGGGGCGCGTCTCGATGGGCACGACGATGGTTGAGGGCGCACCGCCACCGGCACGCAGAAACGCGCTCGCGCGAGCGCTGTGGTACCGCCAGATCGACCGCTATCCCGACACGGCGCCGCGCGTCTTGTACCTCGGGATCGTGGTGCTCGCCGCGATCGTCCTCTACTACCAGCTCTACGTCCCCGGGGCCGTCGCGCCCCAGATCCTCGCGCACTACCACATGTCCTTCCGCTTCTACGTGGACGTGACCGTGGTGCTGAACGCGATCGGCGCCTTCACCTCCGTGCTCGCCGGGCTCGCGGACCGGTGGGGCAGGGCGAACCTGGTCGCCTACGGACTCGGCGTCACCGCGCTCCTCACGCTGTTCGCGATCCCCAACGCCCCCAACGAGTGGGCCTTCGGCGTCGCGCTCGGTGCCGTGGGGTTCGTCGAGGGGATCATCCTGGTCGCGACTCCCGCGCTCGTGCGGGACTTCTCCCCCCAGCTCGGCCGTGCCTCGGCGATGGGGTTCTGGACGCTCGGGCCGGTCGTGGGGAGCCTGGTCGTCGCGGAGGTCGCCAGCCACACGTTGAGCCACCTCGTCGCGTGGCAGGACCAGTTCGTCATCTGCGGCATCGCGGGCTTGGCGGTCTTCCTCGTCGCGCTCTTCGGCCTGCGCGAGCTGTCCCCGAAGCTTCGGGACCAGCTGATGGTCAGCCTTCGCGACCGGGTGCTCGTCGAGGCGCGGGCGAAGGGCATCGACGTCGAGGCGAGCCTCCGCAAGCCCTGGCGCCAGGTGGTGCGCGCGGACGTCGTGCTGTCCGCCGTGGCGATCAGCCTGCTCCTGATCATCTACTACACGGCCGTCGGCTTCAACCCGATCTACTTCGAGACGATCTTCAGCTTCTCGCCGTCCCAGGCGAACGCCCTCGGCAACTGGTGGTGGGCGGCCGACGCGGTCGCGCTCGTGGTGGTGGGCGTCGTCTCCGACAGGCTCCGGGTGCGCAAGCCCTTCATGATCGTGGGTGCGGTGGGCGCTGCGGCCATGACGATCGTGTACCTCTCCGAGGCCACCGCGCCGCACACGGGCTACTACACCCTCGTCTGGATCGTGTCGGTGCTAGCGGTGTTCCTCGCGATCGCCTACGCGCCGTGGATGGCCAGCTTCACCGAGACCGTCGAACGGCGGAACCCCGCGCTGACCGCGCACGGCCTCGCCGTCTGGGGGTGGATCATCCGGGCCACGGTCGCGGTCTCCGTGTTCATCCTGCCCTACGTCGTCTCGTCGACCAATGCCCTGGTGCAGTACGGGACACTCGGCCGAAAGGCGCTCGCGATCGAGAGGGCGGACCCGACCGTGAAGGTCGTGCTCGCGCATCCCGCGCTCTTCGCCCAGCTCTCCAAGTACCCCCAGTCGAAGATCCCCGGTCCGCTGCTCGCGAAGGCGATCAAGGAGGTCGGCCTGAAGAGCCTTCTCGCCGTCGCCCACGATCCCCGCATCCCACGCGAAGCGGCCTTCTTCACGGCCCACGCGTCGCAGCTCCGCCAGGTGGCCGCGGCGAGCGCCTCGGCGGCTTCCCAGTGGCAGCACTGGTGGTGGGTCTGCGTCGCCGCCGAGCTGGCCTTCATCCCCCTCGTCCTCTTCATGGTGGGACGTTGGTCCCCGCGGGCGGCCAAGCGCGACGAGCTCGAGCACGACTGGAAGGTGGAAGAGGAGCTCGCCCAGCTGGAGGCCGCGCGCCGGCCTGCGACCAGCGCGCCCTGAGCTTCCCGACGGCCGTCGGGATCGGGCATCCTGCGGGAGGTGGAGCCCTACGCCGGGGGATCGAGGGGTTGGGGCACGCCCGTGTCGCGGAGCCACCTCAGGACCTCGTCGGTGTCTTGGCCGAGTGACGGCGGCGGCCGGCGGTAAGTGACGGGGGACCCGGACAGCTGCAGGGGGTTGGCCACGGACCGCACGTCGCCGGCGGGACCGGACTGGGCGACGACGGCTTCGAGGCCGAGCCGGCGCGCGTCGGCGAACGCGTCGGCGATGTCGTTGACCGGGCCGCAGGGCACGCCAGCGGCCCGCAGCGCCTCCACCCACTCGGCGGCTGGACGCGTGGCGAGGAGCGCTTCGAGCCGCTCGACGAGCGCGTCACGGTGGGCGACGCGTGCAGGGTTGGTCGCGAAGCGCGCGTCGTCCGCCAGTGCCTCGTCGCCGAGCGCGCGGCACAGCGTGCGGAACTGCCCGTCGTTGCCCACCGCGACCGCGAGGACGCCCCCTTTGGCGTCGAGCGTCTCGTACGGGGCGATGCTCGGGTGGCGGTTGCCCATGGCGTGCGGGACGGTCCCGGTATTGAGGTAGGAGGACGCCTGGTTGACGAGGGCGGCGAAGGCGCTCGACATGAGGCAGACCTCGACCAGCTGGCCCCGGCCGGAGTCTCGCCGGGCGCCGAGAGCGGCAAGGATCCCGATCGCGGCGTTGAGGCCCGTGAGCACGTCGACCACCGCGACGCCCACCTTCGTCGGCGGACCGCCGGGGTGGCCGGTGATGTCCATGAGGCCGCTCATCGCCTGGACGACGAAGTCGTAGCCGGCGAGGTCGCCTCCGGGGGTGCTCGCGCCGCCGAAGCCCGAGATCGAGCAGTAGACGAGCCCGGGGTTCGCCGCCGCGAGGTGCTCGTACCCGAGCCCGAACTCGGCCAGCCGCCCCGGACGGAAGTTCTCCACGAGGACTGTGGCACGCGCCGCGAGGCGTCGTGCGTCCGACGCGCCCTCCGGCGTCGACAGGTCGAGCACGACGCTGCGCTTGTTCCGGTTGACGCTCAGGAAGTACGTGCTCTCGGCGCCCAGGAACGGTGGTCCCCACTGGCGCGTGTCGTCGCCGCGGGGATGCTCGACCTTCACCACCGTCGCGCCGAGGTCGCCCAGGAGCATCGTCGCAAGCGGCCC
>JAJYYT010000136.1 GCA_021800645.1 Actinomycetes bacterium | reverse complement strand
CCGCGCTGAAGGCCCGCACCGCCTGCGCGGCCAGGCGGCCGTTCGCCGCGCCGGCGCGCGGGGCCCGGCTCGCAGCCCCGCGCGTGCGGCGCCGGCCACCGGACACACCGGCCAGACCGGTCGGCGCCCTGTACTCGCCGAAGACCTCCCGGAGGGCCCCTGCCCACTCGCCGGTCGTCCCTCCGGCGAGGGCGAGCGCGATGGTCGGCTCCATGACGTTGGCAGCCGGGTCCGCCGCGACGCGCCGCAACTCGTCGATCGCGCGTCGCACGGCACCTGCATCCCTCCCGGCACGCCACGCCCTGACGTCCTCTTGCAGCTGGTGCGCTGCGGCCGGGTCGACCTTCAGCACCGCGCCGGCCCCGGCAGCCGTGCCCGCGCCCGCAGTGAGCGGCGAGGGCTCGGTCTCGGTGAAGCAGTTGACCCCGACGACCTTCTGCTCGCCCGACTCGATCCGCGCGAGGCGCTCGGCCTGGCTGCGCACGAGGCGTGCCTTCAGCTCCTCGATCGCCTCGAACGCCCCTCCGAGCGACAGCACGTCGTCGAGCTCCGCGTCGGCGGCTTCGACGAGGGACGCGGTCTTCGCCTCGATCGCCGCGGAGCCCTCGAAGATGTCGCCGTGCTCGAGGAGGTCGGACTCGTAGGCGAGGATCTGCTGGATCCGAAGCGACCACTGCTGGTCCCACGGTCGCGGGAGACCGAGCGCCTCGTTCCACGCCGGGAGCTGGATGGCGCGGGCGCGGGCGCTCGCCGAGAGCGTGGCGCCGAGGGTCTCGAGCACGATACGCGCCACGTTGTTCTCGGGCTGCTGCTCGGTGAGCCCGAGCGAGTTCACCTGGACTCCGTAGCGGAACCGCCGGAGCCGGGGATCCGTCACGCCGTAGCGCTCGAGGCAGATCCGGTCCCACATCCGAGCGAACGCCCGCATCTTGCAGGTCTCCTCGACGAAGCGGACACCGGAGTTGACGAAGAAGCTGATCCGGCCGACCACCTCGGGAAGCTCGTCGGGCGCCACCTTTCCCGAGCCCCGCACCGCGTCGAGGATCCCGATCGCGCTCGACAGCGCGTAGGCGATCTCCTGGACCGGCGTGGCTCCTGCCTCCTGGAGGTGGTAGCTGCAGACGTTGACCGGGTTCCACTTGGGCACGTGCCGGAGCGTGTACGCGATCGTGTCGACGGTGAGCCGCAGGCTCGGGCCGGGGGGGAAGATGAAGGTGCCGCGGCTCAGGTACTCCTTCAGGATGTCGTTCTGCGTCGTGCCCTGGAGCTCGTGCGCGGCGACCCCCTGCTCGCGTGCGTACGCGACGTAGAGGCCGAGCAGCCACGCGGCGGTGGCGTTGATGGTCATCGACGTGTTCATCTCGGCGACCGGGATGCCCGCCATGAGCTCGCGCATGTGGCCGAGGTGCACCACCGGCACGCCGACCCTGCCCACCTCCCCTGCAGCCTCGGGGGCGTCGGGGTCGTAACCGGTCTGGGTCGGCAGGTCGAAGGCGATCGACAGGCCGGTCTGCCCCTTTGCCAGGTTGGTGCGGTAGAGCTCGTTGGAGGCGCGCGCGCTGGAGTGGCCGGAGTAGGTGCGCATCATCCAGGGCGCAGGTCGGGCTGGTCGCTCCTCGGTCATCGTCGTCGGCGGGCTCAGCGGTAGCTGTAGAAACCCTGTCCGGACTTCCGGCCCAGCTGCTCGGCGGCGACCATCCGGCGCAGCAACGGCGCCGGCGCGTAGTGCGGGTCCTTGTGCTCGGCGTAGAGCGCGTCGAGGATCGCGACCGACGTGTCGAGGCCCACGAGGTCGAGCAGCGCGAACGGCCCCATCGGGAAACCGCAGCCTCCCTTCATGGCGGCGTCGATGCCTTCCTTGGTCGCCACGCCGCGCTCCAAGAGCTGGACCGCCTCGTTCAGGTAGGGGAACAGCAGGGCGTTCACCACGAACCCGGCGCGGTCTTGCACCTCGACCGGCTCCTTGCCGCAATCCTGTGCGAATGCCCGTGCGGCGGCGATCGTCTCGTCCGACGCGGTGATCGGGCGGACCACCTCGACGAGCGGCATGACCGGTGCCGGGTTGAAGAAGTGGATCCCGCAGACGCGGTCCGGGCGGCCGGTCTCCATCGCGAGCTCGACGACCGGAAGCGTCGAGGTGTTGGTCGCGAGCACCGCACGTTCGTCGCAGACACGGTCGAGCTCGGTGAAGAGGTGCCGCTTGGCACCCATGTCCTCGATGATCGACTCGATCACGAGCTCGACGTCCGCCAGGTCGCCGAAGTCCGTCGTCACGGTGACGCGCGAGACGATCTCGTCGCGTTCCTCCCTGGTGCAGCGCTCCTTTGCGACGAGGCGGTCGAGCGACTTCTCGAGGTTGGCGAGCATCGCGTCGCCCGAGGACTGGCTGCGGCTCCGGAGCACCACGTCGTGTCCGTGAGCGGCGGCGACCTCGGCGATCCCGGCGCCCATGATCCCCGAGCCGACGATGCCCACTCGGTTGAACACCATGGCCCACGGTACCCGACGTCCCCCCTTTGGGGAGCGGGCTGGCGGTGCGGGCGCGCCTTGCAGGGGTCCGTCCGCCCGGTGTGAAAGGGTGTGACCCGTGGCGGCCGGACGGACGACCCCGGGGATGCTCGCGCTCGTCGGAGGCGACGAGTGGACCCCGGGCTGCGACTTCGACGCCGCGCTCCTCGCGGCGTCTGGGGACCGCCGGGTCCTCGTCCTGCCGACCGCCGCCGCCTTCGAGCGCCCCGAGCGCCGGGTGCTCGCCGCGGCCGAATGGTTCGCGCGCTGGGGCGGGGAGGTGGAGGGGCTCATGGTGACGAGCCGGGCCGACGCTCAGGACGACGGCGCGGCGGCGACCGTCGGCGCCGCCCGGTTCGTCTACCTCGGCGGGGGGTCCCCGCTGCACCTCCGCTCGGTCCTGAAGGGGTCCAAGGTCTTGGCTGCGCTGAGCGACGCTTGGCGCAGGGGAGCCGTGGTGGCCGGGGCGGGGGCGGGAGCGATGGTCTTGTCGGACCCGATGGTCGATCCGCGCGGTGGCGCGCTCACCGTCGGGCTGGGGCTCGTCGAGGGTCTGGCCGTCGTGCCGCTGGCCGGGGACCTCTTGGACGACGCACACGGCGAGAAGCTCCACCGTTCCGTGCTGCTCGCGCCGCCCGGTGTGCCGGTGGTGGGGATCCCCGACCGCACTGCGGTCATTCGGGAGCCCGATGGTGCTTGGCGGAGCGCAGGTCAGGGGGTGCCTCGGGTGTTCGTCGACGGACGGCGGGCGCCCGAGGGGCTCGACGCGCTCAGCGGGCGCTGAGCGCGGCGAGCGCCTCAGGCCGCGGCGGCGACGAGCCCCGCCAGCGCCTGGGCGCCTGGACCGTCGATCGGCATGTGCGTCTGTGTCGGATAGAGCCATGTGGGGTGCGCCACCGCGAGCTGGTACCAGTTCACCAGCACCGTGCGCGGGAAGCGCCCGACGCCCTGGGAGATCACCGCGTTGTCGGGGCCCTGCCATGTCCGGTCGACGCGGACGTTCACGAAGACGACCCGTGAGGCGCCGGACAGCACGGACATCATCGAGTCGAATTGCGCCGGGGTCACCGTGCCGTTGGTCCCCAGGCCGACGATCACCACGGCGCCGAGCGCCCCTTGCGCCTCGAGCCTCCGAAGGACCGTCTCGCCTGTTGTCCACCAGCGGCTCACCTGCGCTGTCACCTGGACCCCGGGGATGTCCTGTGCCAGCGCCGCCTCGTAGTCGATCATCACCGAGTCACCCACGGCCGTCACGCGGTCGGCGACGAAGCCCGGTCCCGGGGCGGGGAGGGGCGGCTCCGTGATCGGTCCGTGCCGCCCGGTCGCCGCAACCGGTGCGGAGGGCGCCGGGGGCGCGGTCGCATCAGTGCCCCCGGGCGGGATCGCATCGGCGCCCCCGGGCGCGGGCGGCGGCGTGAGAACGGTGGTGGACGGCGGAGGGCTGGTCGTCGTCGTGGAGCCGCGGACGACCCCCGGAAGGGCGGTGGGCAAGGCCGCGGCGGCGAAGCCGAGCCGTGAGGGGCTCGTGTGCAGGCCGCGGGCGTTTCCGTGAGCGTTTCCGTGGGCGTTTCCCACGCCGTGCAGGGGTGCGCCCGCGTGCAGGGCGGTGCCGCCGCAGGCAGCCGCCCCTGCTGACAGGGCGGCGAGCGCCAGGGCGGCGACGACCCGTCTCAAGGGCGCCGCTACTCCACTTCGGCGATGGTGACCGACTCGATGACGACCCGCTCTCTCGGCGTCCCCGACGGCGTCCCGACGGCGTCGATCGCTCCGACGACGTCCGCCCCGCGGATGACCGTGCCGAAGAGGGAGTACTGGGGCGGGAGCTTCACGCCGTTCGGACCGCTCACGATGAAGAACTGGCTGCCGTTCGTGTCGGGTCCCGAGTTGGCCATCGCGAGGGAGCCGACCTGGTAACGGCCCGGCTTGGGCAGCTCGTCGGCGAACCGGTAGCCGGGGCCGCCTCGTCCGGTTCCCTCGGGGTCTCCTCCCTGGATCACGAATCCGGGGATGATCCGGTGGAAGGCGATCCCGTCGAAGTAGTGCCAGCGCGAGAGGAAGACGAAGCTGTTCACCGTGGCCGGAGCGCCGGCAGCGTCCAGCTCGGCGACGATCGTCCCCTTGGAGGTCTCGATGGTCGCGGTGTAGCGGCGCTGGGGGTCGATCACCATCGGCGGCGGCGCGTCGAACCGCTGGCGCTTGGGACTCGACCCGTCGGTGGCGGGGATGTCGGTCATCGCCTCAACTTTCGTGGATCGTGACGGTCAGGATCCGCTGGATGACGGCGGGCGGCACGCCGTTGGCAGACGGGTTCGGGTTGCCCTCCCGGTTGATCTTCTCCACCACCGGCATCCCAGAGGTCACCGTCCCGAACAGAGAGTATGTGGGCTTCAGCTGAGACGCTCCTCCGGGCACCACGATGAAGAACTGGCTGCCGTTGGTGTTGGGCCCGGAATTGGCCATGGCGACGTCGCCTGCCTGGTAGGCAGAAGGGACGTTCTCGTTGGCGAATTCGTAGCCGGGACCCCCGCTGCCCGTGCCCGTCGGGTCCCCGGTCTGGTCCATGAAGCCGGGGATCACCCGATGGAAGATCACGCAGTTGTAGAAGTGCTGGTCGGCGAGGAACACGAAGTTGTTGACGGTGTGGGGAGCCGCCTTGGCGTCGAGACCGATGGTGAACGTGCCTGCCGTCGTCTTCACCGTTGCGGTGTAGGTCCTTGTCGGGTCGATCGTCATCGGCGGCGGCGAGGACCAGTGCTTCGTGTTCACCCGGGTCTTGGGTGTGGAGGGACACCCGGCGGCGACGGCAAGCCTGTTGGCTTGAGCCTGCAGCCTCTGGTCCTTGCTGAGGTGCTTTGCGGTCTTCGCCTTCTGGGTGTCGGCCGTCTTCGCGGACGGGGAGCCTCCCGAGAACACCCCCGCGCTGGCGAGGGCGACGACGAGCACGATCGCCGCGCCGCCGACGACGAAGCCGCCGGCGCGCAGCCGGCGGCGCAGCCGTACCCTGCGGACCTGTGCAGCCCGCTTCTTCCGGCGCGCAGCCTTCTGCCTCGCTCGCTTCTCCGTCGGCACGGGCGCACACGTTATCGGGGCCGCGGCGCGCCGGGATAGCGTCTCGACCCGTGGCGTTGGTCGTCCACAAGTACGGCGGGACCTCCGTGGGGGACGCCGACCGCATCCGCGCGGTGGCGGACCACGTCGCGCGCACGCGGCGCAGCGGCAAGGACGTGGTCGTGGTGGTGAGCGCGATGGGCAAGACCACCGACGACCTGATCCGCCTGGCGGGAGAGGTCAGCTCGGTGCAACCTCCGCGCGAGTACGACATGCTCGTGAGCTCGGGCGAGCGGATCTCCACGGCGCTGGTGTGCATGGCCCTCGCGGAGCTGGGCGTCCCGGCCTCCTCCTTCACCGGGAGCCAGGCGGGGATCGTGACCGACACGGACCACACGAGGGCGAAGATCGTCGACATCAGGGCGGGACGGATCACCGAGGCGCTCGGAGCGGGCCGGGTGCCGGTCGTCGCAGGGTTCCAGGGGGTGTCGACGGAGCGGGACGTGA
>JAJYYT010000135.1 GCA_021800645.1 Actinomycetes bacterium | reverse complement strand
TCGACGAGCGTGGAGCCCCGGTGCTTGATCGCCTCGCTCAGCGTCTCGACCATCGCGCGGTAGAGCCGTCGGACCTCGGTCGCCGACAGCCCGTCGGACAACCGGTCGTAGCGGAGGCCTGCGCTGAAGAGGATCTCGTCGGAGTAGAGGTTGCCGATCCCCGAGACGAACTCCTGGTCCATGAGGAGCGCCTTCAGCCCGCTGCGGTGCTGGCGCAGGAGGAGACCGAAACGGTCCCAGCTCATCACGTCCTCGATCGGGTCGAAGCCGAGGTGGGAGAGCTCGGGTACCTGGCGCCGGAGCGCCGCGCCGTCGCCGGCCGCTATGCCTGGAGGCAGAGCCGAGCCGTTGGCCGTCGCGCCCTCCGAGAGCGGGCTGGACACGAACATCTCACCAAAGGTCCGGGGGTCGACGTAGCGCAGCTCTCCGCCTTGGGTGAAGGCGATGACGACGTGGGTGTGCTTGGGCTTCGGCTCCTTGGCGCTCTTCACCCGCAGGAGCTGGCCGCTCATTCCGAGGTGGATGACCAAGGTGTCCTGGTTGTCGAGGATGCAGAGCAGGTACTTGCCGAGCCTGGCGACCGCCTTGACCGTGCGACCCTCGAGCAGCGCACGGAAGTGCTTCGCGCTCGCATGCCGGCGGACCGAACGTCCGTTGGTCACCGCGACCGACTTGATCTTCCTGCCGACGACCTCCTTGGCCAGGTCCTGGCGGAGGGTCTCCACCTCGGGAAGCTCAGGCACGCCGCAGCTCCGAGAGCGCCTGGCGGGCCGCTTCCTGCTCGGCATCCTTCTTCGTCCCGCCCACGCCGGCACCGCGGCGCAAGCCGTTCACGAAGACGGCGGCCTCGAACTGGCGGTCGTGGTCCGGACCCGAGCCGACCACCACGTAGCGCGGGATCCCCTCGCCCTGCCGCACCGTCAGCTCCTGGAGCAGCCCCTTTTGGTCGAAGTCGTCCGGCTCCGCTGCTGCCCGCTCGATGCGCGGCCCGAGGAAGGTGAGGATCACCCGCTCCGCCGCCGTCCAGCCCGACTCGAGGTACAGGGCGCCGAGCACCGCCTCGAGGGCGTCCGCCAGGATCGACGGCTTCGTCCGCCCGCCGGACGCCTCCTCTCCCTTGCCGAGAAGGAGCGCGTCGCCGATGCCGAGCTGCTCGGCCACCTCGGCGAGGACCCGGGCATTCACGACCGCCGCCCGCACCTTGGCGAGCTCGCCTTCGGGCATCTCGGGGAAGCGGCGGTAGCAGTACTCAGCGACCACGAGGCCGAGGACGGCGTCCCCGAGGAACTCCAGCCGCTCGTTGGAGGGCGGGCCGCCCTGCTCGGCGCACCAGCTTCGGTGCGAAAGCGCCCGCTGGAGCAGCGGCACGCCCTCAAGGTCGTGGCCGAGCCGCTCGGCCAGCCGCGCCGCGCCGTCGGTGATGCCCTCCACCTGGCGCGGTTCAGCTCTCTCCGAGCTTTGCGACGACATAGTCGACGGCGTCGCGGACGGTCCGCAGGTCCTCGAGGTCCTCGTCGTCGATGCGGAACCCGACAGTGCGCTCTCCGAGCTCCTCCTCGAGCGCTTCGACGAGCTCGATCAGGGCGAGGGAGTCGGCGTCGAGATCCTCGGCGAACGACGACCCCTCGGTGATCCGTGTCGGGTCGGTCTCCAGGATGTCTGCGAGCTGGTCCCTGATCAGCTCGAAGACCGCTTGGCGGTCGAGGGGACCACGCTCAGTGTGGGTCTCAGCTGGCACGAGGGCTCCTGGGTCGGCGACGGAACGCTCGGATGTTACCGAGAGCCGAGCATGCCCGGCGCAACGCCGGCACCCGGCGCAACGCCGCTCTCGCGTCGCACGGCGTCGGCGAGGAGCGCCGTGACGTCGCGTCCCGCGAGGTCGTAGGCGACGTGCAGCGCGTTGCGCATCGCGGTCGCGCTGGACGAGCCGTGGCTGATCACGCAGATCCCGTCGACCCCGAGGAGCAACGCGCCCCCGGTGTTCTCCGGGTCGAGCTCGGCGGCGATCGGGAGCAGGTGCGGGAGGAGCGCCTCCGACGCGGCTTTCGTCTGCTCATCGGTCGAGAAGACCTCGAAGAGGGTCCGGACGATGAAACGGAGGGAGCCCTCGAGCGCCTTCAAGGTCACGTTCCCGGTGAACCCGTCGGTCACGACGACGTCCGCGGGGCTGGGCAGGAGGTCCCTTCCCTCCACATTGCCCACAAACCGCACCCCCGCCCCCGCTGCGAGCAGCCCGTGGGCCTCCTTCACGAGCGGCGTGCCCTTGGTCGGCTCCTCGCCGATGGAGAGCAGCGCCACCGACGGGTCGTCGACGCCGTAGCGCGCGAGCGCGTAGCCGGCCCCCATCTGCGCGAACTGGACGAGCATCGCGCTCGTGCACTCGGCGTTGGCCCCGGCGTCCACGAGCACCGCGGGCGCGCGCCCGAGGCGAGGCAGCGGGGTCGCGATGCACGGTCGGACGACGCCGGGGATCCTTCCCATCCGGAGCAGCGCCGCGGCCATCGTCGCACCCGTGTTCCCGGCGCTCACCATCGCCGACGCGGCGCCGTCGCGCACGAGCTCGGCGGCGCGCACGAGCGAGGAGTCCTTCTTGCGCCGGACCGACTGGGCCGGGTCCTCGTCCATCCCGATGACCTCGGTGCAGGCGACCACCTCGAGGTCACCGGTGTCGCCGAGCAGCTCGGGGACCCCCACCAGCACCACGGGGATCCCCTCTTCGGCGGCCTTGCGTGCGCCGCCCACGACCTCGGCAGGCGCCTTGTCACCCCCCATCGCGTCGACTGCGACCGGGAGCGAGGTCAGCGGCACCGCACCTCGGGACGGTTCTCCCTGGACGGTGCGGCGGCGCGTCACCTCAGTCGACCTCGACCGCCTGGCGCCCCTTGTACCACCCGCAGCTCGGGCACACGACATGCGGCAGCTTCGCCTGGTGGCAGTGGGGGCAGACGCTGCGCGGCGGCGGGTCGAGCCGCCAGTTGGCGGCCCGCCGACTCCTGCCCTTCGCCTTCGATGTCTTCTTCTTGGGGACGGCCATCGTCAGTGCACTCCAGGTCCATGCCGGCCCGGGCAGCCGGCGGGCTCCCACTCCGGGGACCTCCCGGAGCGGCTCGGCTCCGGCGGACGGCGCACCTGGCGCCGGCCGTCGGCCACACGCGAGCTACTGAGCCGACCGGAGCACGTCGAGGTTAGCCCACCTCGGATCGCGCGGTGCCTCGCAGCCGCAGGTCTCGTAGTTGAGGTCGCAGCCGCAGTGGGGACAGAGCCCCCGGCAGTCCTCCCGGCACAGCGGCGCGAGCGGCAGCTCGAGGACCACCGCGTCGCGGACCATCGGCCCGAGGTCGAGCTCGTCGTCGGCGATACGGTAAGCCTCGTCGTCGTCGGGGTCGCCGTAGCCCGCGCCGGGCTCGGTGAACCGCTCACGGACCGGGATCCGGAGCATGCCCCCGACCGGCGACGCACAGCGACGGCACATCCCCCTCCAGGGCGCGGCGACCGTGCCGGTCACCATCACCCCTCCGGCGAACGACTCGAGCACGACCTCGCACATGGCGTCGGCGCCCTCGGGGACCGAGCTGTCGGCGGGCGAACGGGTGACGATCACGCCCTCAGGGTCGACCGGCCCGGTGCGCACCTCGTGCCAGCGGGTGCCCAGCGTCCTGCGGAGCCTGGCCACGTGCACCACGAAGGGGTCCACCTGTGCCTCCTTTCCTGCCCGTCTTTCCTTCCCGTCTCTCCTGTCCTGTCGACGCGTCCTGCCCGCCGGCGACGAGCCCCGTGTCGGCCTATGCCAGGTCCTGGTCGAAGAAGCCCGGCTCCTCCCCCTCGTGCACCGGCGGTTCCGCGGGCACCGGGGCGGGCGCGGTCGCCTGGAGCTTCTCCCTCCCGGCCCGCACCGTCTTGGTGATGCGGTCGAGCACGATCTCCATGCCTGCGAGCTTCTGGTCGCAGTAGTCCTCGGCCTCGTGGCGAAGTCGGCGCGCCTCCTCGTTGGCGTCGTCGAGTATGCGCTGGGCCACGGCGTTCGCCTGGCGGACCACCTCGGAGCGCGAGACCATGTGCTCCGCCTGCGCACGGACGTCCGCCATGAGCGCCTCGGCCTCCCGCTCCCGGTCGGCCAGGAACTCCTCCTTCTCCCGGAGCAGCCAGCGAGCCTGACGGAGCTCGTCGGGGAGGCGGTCGATCGCCGCGTGGAGCACATCGAGCAGCTCCTCGCGCGACACGAGCACCGACGCCGACAAGGGCATCGCCTTGGCGCTGCTCACGAGGTCGATGGCCCGTTGGATCAGCCCCTCGGTCCCGAGGTCGTCGCCCGCTGCGGGGACACGGCCGTCGGGAAGCTCTTCGAAAGGTTCCGTCACGACTGCACCGACCGCCCTTCGGCGTCGGGACGCAGCGGAGAGAACTTCGCCTCGAACCGCGAGGCGACGGGCTTGGGCACGAATGCCGAGATGTCCCCGCCGAAACGGGCGACCTCACGCAAGAGCCGCGAAGCGATGAACGAGTACTGCGCGCTCGTCGGGATGAAGATCGTCTCCACTCCCGAGAGCTGTCGGTTCATCTGGGCCATCTGCAGCTCGTTCTCGAAGTCGGAGACCGCCCTGAGGCCCCTCACGATCGCTGAGGCGCCGACGTCACGCGCCACGGCGACCACCAACGTCGCGACCCCTACGATCCGCACGGCTTCGAGATGCGCCAGGGATTCCTCCAGCATCTCGGTGCGCTCGTCGATCGTGAAGAGCGGCTCGCCCTTCTGCGGGTTGCGCAGCGCCGCCACGACCACCTCGTCGAAGATGCGGGACGCTCGCTCGACCACCTCGAGGTGGCCGTTGTGGAAGGGGTCGAAGGAGCCGGGGAACAGGGCGACCCTCACGATGCACCTTCCCGCGTGCCCCCAAAGGGTGCGTCAGTCTTGCGGGCCACGGTCACGAGCGTACCGCCGTACCGGCGGACCCTCGCGGCCATCCAGCCGTGAGGGAGCACGATCTCGGATCCCGACTCGAGCACGGCCAGGTCGGCGTCGAGCAGCGTCAGGAGCGTCGTCCAGTCTCCGAACGCGTACGGGGGGTCGCAGAGCGCCAGGTCGACGTGGCGGGTGCGGCCGAGCCACCCCGGCAGCTCCGCACGCACCAGCGACGCAGCCGGCGTGGCGAGACCGGTGGCCGCGAGGTTCGTCCGCACCGCTGCCAGTGCCGCCGAGTCGTGGTCGACGAAGGTGACCGAGGCCGCCCCGCGTGAGAGGGCCTCGAGCCCGAGCGCGCCGCTGCCGCAGAAGAGGTCGAGCACGACTGCGCCCTCGACGCCTCCCATCGACCCGAGCACGTCGAAGATGGCCTCACGCACCCGGTCTGCGGTGGGCCGGACGCTGCCGGGGAGCGAGGCCCGGAGCCGGCGCCCCCTGCTCGAGCCGGCGATCACGCGCACCTCGCCACGGTACCGCCCGACGCGAGCGAGAAGGTGCGATCCGTGCCACCCTTGCAACCGATGCAAGAGCAGACCGAGCTGCCGGAGGATCTGCCTGCGGACGTGTCGACGAGAAGAGGGCTGGTCGCGGACGTCGGGTCCGAGGACGCCCAGCGCGGGCAGCTCGCCATCGTCACGTTCTCCCACGCGATCCAGCACATCTACGTCGCCGGCCTTGCGGTCGCCTACCCCTTCGTCGTCACCTCGTTCCATGTCTCCTATGGGGCGCTCGGCATCGTGCTCGGCGTCGCAGGGATCATCGGGGGCCTCCTCCAGGCCATCGCCGGCTCCGTTCGCAAGGTGTCGGCTCGCGTGCTGCTCTCCCTGCAGAACTTCGGCATGGCGATCGCGAGCCTGATGGGCGGACTTGCGTCGGGCTTCGTGCTCTTCGGCGCCGCGCGCTGCATCGGCAGCGTGGTCTCCTGGCCACAGCACCCCGTCGGCAGCGCGCTGCTCGCGAGGCGCTTCCCGGCGAGACGCGCCTATGCCTTGTCGTGGCACGTCGCGGGTGGGAGCATCGGCACCGCGGTCATCCCGCTCGTCATCTCGGCCCTGATCGCCTCCTACGGCTGGCACGTCGCCGTGGCCGCCCTCGCGGTGCCGATGGCGATCGGGGGGGTCCTCGTCGCCTGG
>JAJYYT010000134.1 GCA_021800645.1 Actinomycetes bacterium | reverse complement strand
GATCCTGCTGTCGAGGTTGAAGGCGAGCGCCCCCGGGCGCCTCGACCCCCAGGCGTTGCGCGACGCGGCGCGGCGTGTCGAGGCGCCTGCGAGGAGGAAGGCCGGGAGGGGAGGGCCGGCGTTCACCGCCCCCGACGAGCCGGCGCTCGCCCGCATGCTCCACCCGGCGGTCCACGCCGAGGCGATGCGCATCGCGGGGCTCGCCGCCGCTGCTCGCGACGACGCCGACGGTGCGCTCGTCTCGGACGCGCTGTTCGTCGCGCTGCTCTGCGCCCTGCCCGAGCACGCGCTCTTGGTCAGAAAGGGGGGCTGGCTCGCCTGGGCGCAGGACGACGGTCCGGCGCAGGGCGCGCGCAGCGACGCAACGGCGCTGCGTCGCAACGTCGGCGCTCGTCTGCGCTGCATGGCCGAGGACCTCTCGGGCGGCCTCTTCGGCCCGGACCCGGCGACGGGCGCCCGCGGCCCTGCGGCCTCGGTGCTGCGGGCCGATGCCCGGGAGCTCCCGCTCGAGCCGGGGTCCGTCGACCTCGTGGTCACCTCGCCGCCATACGCGAACCGCCACGACTACACGCGCGCCTACGCACTCGAGCTCGCGTTCTTGGTCGGGGATCGCGACCTGCGCAGGTTCCGTGCCGCGCACTTCGAGTCGCACCCAGAGGTGCGCCCCGAGGAGCGCTGGCGGAAGACGGGCGCCTTCGTGCCCACGCGCGCGCTCGCCGCCGCAGCGGAGATCGAGCGGCGGGCCGTGCGCGACGAGGACCGCTCCACCCTGCGCTACCGCGTGCCTCGGATGCTGAGCGGCTACGGCGCGGACGCCGTGCTCTGCGCCTCCGAGCTCGCGCGGGTGCTCAGGCCCGGGGGGAGCGTGGCGCTCGTCGTCGGGAACTCGAGCTACACCGGCGTCGAGTACGAGTCCGACGCGGTGTGGGCCGAGGCCCTCGACGCTGCGGGCTTCTCGGTCGAGGAGATCGCGGTCGCACGGGAGCGCACGCCCTCGCCCCAGCAGACGATCCAAGGCAGCGTGCTGCGACGCCGAGAGAGCGTCGTCATCGCCAGGAAGCCGGGTTCGTCGCCGACGAGGGCTGGCGTGGTGGAATTTCGTGCGCCTGGACACCTCGCCCCGGGATGAGGAGTACCAGGTGTGCGCAGTCGTGTTGCATGGAACAAACAGGAGCCGATACCGTGGGAGTACACGTTGATCCAGTCGGTCACCCGTGCGGCGTGGGCGACAGTCGACGGGGAGGGGATGGGATGATGAGGCACCTCGAAGAGCAGGTGGACGCGATCACCGTCGGGGGTAGCGCTCCCCCGCAACGGAGCGGCGGGCGGAGACGGCGCCTGTCGGACAAGGCGACCTCGGAGTGGAGAGGCGTCACGCGCGCAGTCGAGCGGCTCGTGGCCGTCCAGGCCGTGCGCGGTGAGGAGCCGCTCACCGAATCCGAGGTCTACGGCGAGCTGCTGCCCGCGATGCGCGCCTATGTCGACATGGTGGTGGAGAAGCGGGCGGCGGCCAACTACCGTGCCGATCTCTTGGAGTCGATGCTCTTGGAGCGCACCTGCTCGTCGCTGCGCAAGATCGACTTCCATCAGCCGGCCGTTGCGATCTTCAGCTATCTGTCGATCGTCGTGCACGGAGCGGTGAACGACGCCGGTCGCCAGCAGGACAGCGCAACGAACGGCGACGGCCGCAACACGGCGCGCCTGCGGCGCACAATTCAAGACCGCATCTCGTTCAAAGAGTCCGAGCTCGGCCGGAGCCTCACGCCGCACGAGTGCGAGGAGATCGTCGTCGCCTCCCTGCCGCCGGGCACCTCCGAGCGGACCCGGGAGCGGCTCTTGACTTTCGGGCCGCGCTTCTTGCCGCTCACGAGCCCCGAGCGGGTCGGCGTCGCCGTCACAGGCCCTGAGGAGCTCGTCGCAGGAGAAGGCCGCGACCCTCGGCTCGTCTCGATGCTGCACGCCGCGCTCTTGGACCTGCTGCCCCAGGTCCGCCGGCGCTACGTGGCGACGACGCCACGCGAGGCGGACCTCGCGCTGCTGCGACGGCAGGTGATGGCGATCAGCGCCGCCGGGGCCGCGTAGCCCG
Source organism: Actinomycetes bacterium (assembly GCA_021800645.1). The sequence continues at coordinate 4,029 of JAJYYT010000134.1, read as the reverse complement.
CGTACCTCACCTGGACGGGGAGCGCACCGCGCGTCTGCGTCGGGCGTGTTCCTGGCCGGCCAGGAGGCACCGGATCCGAGGCCGTACGTGAGAGCGACCGGGCATCTGTGACCCGGCACCATTGCACCGAGCGCCAGCCCGACCACATCCCGGCGCTGCAGGCTCTTGCCTGCGGCCCGTGGCTTGCGTGCTCTCGTGCGCAGCGGAGCGCGACCTGGCTCCGGGGGTCGCGCCGAACGAGCCCGAGCCGGAGCGTTCCGAGCGCGCCACCCTCCCAAGCTCTTGGGCATGGTCGTCGTCACTGCCAACACTGCGCGACACGTCGTTGCGCACCGCGCAGCCCCGACGCTCGGCCCGGAGCGAAAGGAGAACACATGAACGGGTCCGAGGTCTTCTGGGTGGGCAATCTCGCCGCAGACCCAGAGCTGCGCTATTCCGCGAGCGGAACGGCGGTCGCGCGCTTCAGCGTGGCCGTGAACCGTTACCGCGGTCGAGACGCCGAAGCACAAGAGGGGGACACGTACTTCGCGCGCTGCGTCGCGTTCGGCGACTTCGCCGAGAACGTGGCCGAGCTGTCAAAGGGCGACCGCGTCTTTGTCGCAGGTCGCATCCGTACCGAGAAGTGGACGGACCAGGAGGGCAACACCCGCTACGCGACACGGATCATCGTCGACGATGCCGGCCCGAGCCTTCGCTACGCGAAGGCCCAGGTCCAAAAGGTGCAGCGTCGAGAAGACGGTGCCCCGCCCGTCGAGGCCTACGACGTGCCGCGCACCCGAGAGACGGTCGGTGCGGCTGCGCCGAGCAGGGGTGCCGGTCCCATCGAGACAGGTCGTCCCGTCGAAGCCGATTACGACTTCTGACCCGCAGTGGGGGCGGGCCGCCGCGTCCGCCCCCACTGCGGTCTCTTCTGTGCAGAAGAGACCGCTCGAACGAGCGCCGAGGCGCGGAAGGCGCGTGCTAATGGGCGGTGCGCTGGCGGAGGAGCTCCATGCGCGACGCGACGCTCTCGGTGGCTGGCTCACCTGCGGGCTGAGCGACCGGAAGCTCGGTGATGAGCGCATCGGGCGCCTCGTCCAGTTCGGCTGCCTCTCGGGCAGGGGCGGACGGAGCAATCTCGTAGCCGGGCGGCGGAGGAGGCAGGAGCGGGCTCGAGGGCACCAAGGAAGCGAACAGCGGCTCGACGCCGGTCATGTCGTCGGGCGCCCAGGCGGCTTCGGCGGGGATGGCGCTTGGAGCGACAACGGGGACGGCGATGGCGGTCGGGGCGAAGGGCGGTGCCTCCTTGGGGGCCTCCGAGGGCGCCGGGACGAGTACGTCTGCCTCCATGAGGCCCTGGAACCTGGCGAGCTCGGCGGCCATCCGCCGGCGCATCTCCTGCCAGCGGGCCTCTGCGCTCGCCAGGTTCGCCTCGAGCTGCTCGAGCTCTCGCTTGTGGGCGGCCGCTGCCTCGGCGAACGCCTCGTCCGCCCTGCGCTGCGCCGTGGCCTCGAGGGTCCTGCTCTTCTCCTCGATCTCCTCGGCCTTCGCCTTGGCGTCCGCGACGATGCGCGAGGCATTGGTGCGCGCCTCGTTCTCCATCTCCTTTGCCCAGTGCTGCGCCTTGACCAGCAGCTCGGCGAGGTCGTCCGAGGAGGACGGGTCCTGTGGCCGAAGCGCTCGTGCGTCTTCGTTGCCGGCGAACGCGTCGTAGACGACGACGGCAACCTTCTCCCACAGGTCGTCGAGGGTGCTCGCCTGCTGTTCGATCCACGCGTCAACGGCCTCGCTCGCGTAGCCGACCTCCCGCTTCTCCGCCTTGCGGAAACGGGCGGCGCGCAGGGCGTCGGAGGAGACACCGGCCTCGTGTCCGAGGTGGGTGATCTGGCTGATGAGCGTCTCGGCTGGGTTCTGTGCCTCGGTCATGCCCTGAGAGTCGGCAGCTGCACAGTTGCACCGGAGCGTCGCCAGCGCCACGGGCGCCCTCAGAACACATGACGATGGTGAGCGAAGCGGTCGCGGCGTGGCGACTCGACGACGAGGCGATCGGTTCGCTCGTCTCGGAGGCGCAGGCGGGGTCGCAAGCCGCATTCGCTGACCTCACCGCCGAGTTCATACCGCTCCTGCGCTCGTCGGTCCGGCGCTGGCATGCGGCGGCGCGGCGGAGGGGCGGCCTCGACGACGCAGACCTGCTCCAAGAGGCACGCATCGCCCTCATGAGAGCCGTCGGCTCCTACGCGGTCGACCTGCCCGGGCGCGTCGCCTTCAGCCGGTGGCTCCGCTGGTCCGTCGACAACGCACTGCGTTCGGCGTGCGCACGAGGCGTCCCCGAGTCGCCCTGGGACATGAGCGAGACGGGAGGAGGCGGGCGCGCAGCTGGCGCGCCGACCGGGCGCCGCGACGCCGACGCCACCTCCTCTGCCTGCGAGCGCAGGCTGGACCGTGACGCCCTCGGCCTCGTGGCGTCGCTCGTCTGCGACGACGATCCCGGGCTCGGGGCCGTGCTCACCCGCGTCCTCGGGTGCGACGGTGAAGGCGACACGGAGCTCGGGCGCCACCAGCTCGCGATGCTCCGTCACCCATGCGTGCGGTCGGTGCTCGTGCGCGACGGCGGCTCGCGAGGCGAGGTGGTCGACGAGCTGGGCGGGGACGGGGACGAGGAGCCGTGGTAGTCGTGGGCGAGCGGCCGTTCCTCAGGACAAGCCCGTGGATCTACTGGCTGCGCGTCGTCGGGACCACGTTCGTCGCGGACTACCCGCTCACGGTCGAGGGGATCCCCGCCTACGGCCTCGACGTCTGGGTCGAACGGGAGCCCGAGAACGCACACGACCCGCGTGCGATGAGGGTCGTGCGCCAGAGCCTCGGAGGGCGCATCGGGTACCTCCAGCGTGTGACAGCCGAGGCGCTCGCCCCGTTGGTCGACACCGGTGCGACGCTCGCCGTCGTCGGGCACCGCTTGCGGCACGATCCGGCGGCGCCGACATGCCCGGGCCTGTGGATCGCCCTCGCCAACGTCCTGTGGGCCGACGAGCCCGGTGTCGAGCTCGGTGGGCTCATGGAGCGCCCGTACGCGGGCGCCACGAGCGCTCCTCCCGCGTGGGCGAAGGAGACCGGCTACGTGGTGGGGATCGTTGCGCCGGGCTCCTACGTGGTCTCTTCCAAGAGCAACCCGGGACGGTGGCACGCGGTGTACCTCGACACACACGGCGGGTCGACGGAGTGCTGGTGCTCGTGCCCCGCCGAGCGCTTCGCCCCGGACAGGGCGTGCGCGCACATCCAGGCGCTCTACGTCCGCCTTGGGCTGCAGTGAACTACCTCCGCCTGAAGGCAGAGGCTTCCGGGTCTCTGCCGACGAGAGATCGAGGTGACGCTCACCCTTGGTCCCCGACGGGGATACGGGCCCGTGTTTTGTTCAACTTCGTCTGCGCCGACAGCTGGAGCGCCGGTAACGATTAACGGGTTCATCCCGTCAGCGGTCGAGCCAGGCGAAGACCTGTTGCGCAACACTCGCCGTACCGGCAACGAGAGCGACGGCATCGGCTCGCATCGGAACGAAGTTCTTGATGGGTGGATCGGTATGGAGAGGGGCGCTCGCCATGCTGAAAAGCGCTTCCACGATCGCATGGATGCGTTGGAGCGGGTCCCGTTCTTTAGGTTCCTTTGGTAGTGGGAGGATTGCGGTACTCAGCTTGCGGAGCAGCTCCAGTGCGAGCCGTGACTCCGTGAACGAACCGGAGTAGTCGGCTCCGTCGATCTTCTGCCTCGCTGCCCGAAGATGTCGGACGACCTCTGCCCGCTCGACATTCGGGGGCTCGGTCGCAGCGATCGGCACCAAAATGGGGATGCCGACGCCCTGCTCCCACCGCTCAAGTACCTGTCCCCAGTCGTTCTGCGATACTGTAATACGATCCTGGCTCGTCCTCGTCGGGTGGGTCGCATAGTACGCCTGCGTTCTGGGGCCCTTCGGCTCACCGCCATCAACAAGTAGAACGGTCGTATCGAGGGTGAGCCAGAAGTCTTTGCCCTGACGCCGCTCCTCAAGTCCCTCGA
>JAJYYT010000133.1 GCA_021800645.1 Actinomycetes bacterium | reverse complement strand
ATCACGGCCGCAACCTCACCGTGATTCGTCACCTGGACGGTCTCCCCGCCAGCCACGAGACGCAGGATCTCGCCGCTCTGGTTCCGCATCTCCCGATGGGTGATGCTCCTCACGTAGCACAGTGTAGCACGAAGCTCGCCTGAGCTGGCTTCTGCCTCCTACAGCCCGACGCTCGCTGCAGCAACCGGGATTGGTTGCGCCCGCGCGCCGGCCGACGCCAGAGGCGATCCCAACCCTTGCCGGGCACCCCGATCCGCGCGCATCTTCGGCCTGGCGATTTGCACATACCACCGGCGGTGGGTGACCCCCTCCGCGCCCTTACGGACGGGGCTTCCCGGCCCGGTGAGGCGGCTCACGCCGCCACCGGGCAGGGTGGTTGACGCTTCACCGGGCCGACAACTTCCGGTGTCCCTCCACGTCCTGTGACCGCAAGTCCTGCGGCGAGGATGTCGGTAGCCGCGTTCACGTCGGCATTGGCGGAGTAGCCGCAGGACCGGCAACAGAACGCCGTTTGGCTCTCGCGGTTCTCCTTTGCCGTGTGCCCGCACTCCGAGCAACGCTGGCTCGTGTACGCAGGGTTGACTGCCACGAGAGCCACCGGAGAGGTGGCCCGAGCGGCCTTGCCGTCGAGGCGTTTGCGGAAACGGGCTAGTCAGTTCGCTCCTCCTGCCCTGACGGCGGACACGCGAAACGCCCCATAGACGGCCACCGAATCTCCCCGCGGACGGACACCAAAAGTCCCCGCGCGCGGCCACCAGATCTCCCCGCGGCCGGACACGGACCTCCCCGGAGGTCCATCACCTCGCGGCCCCTCCCTGGCCCTCCCTGGCTTCGATGGGCGCTGGGAATACCCCATCGAGCCAAGGAGGAACACCCTCATGTTGTCCAAGGAGAGACAGATGGAAGTACTCGAGGCCGATCCCTTGCTCGCCCAGTCGGCCATCGACCGGGTCACGAGCGCGGCGTGGGAGCTCGTCATCGAGGGCGAGTCCTACCGCACGCGGGAGAAGCCGACGCTCGGGACCCCACCCGACGAGGGTCCGCCGAGCCGCCGGGGAAGCCGGCGGAGTTGACAGGACCGGGACTGGCCGAGATCATCGCCGGAGCCGGTGGCGGTGGTCGAGAGGTGGTCCCGTGCTGCTGGCAACGGGGTGGTCCCATCGGACTGGCAAACGACGGGGCAAACGACGGTATCCTGACCCGGCTGAGCATGTCTCCGGTGCGACCGACGGTGGCGACGACCGCCATCACGAGCATGTAGCCCATCAGGATCCACAGCGGTAGGAGACGTTCGCCGGCTGGAGCGGGTTCCCCTCGAGGCCCCGGAAGATGACGGGCAACGCGATCATCAGGCTCGTGGAATCGAGCGACGCGAGCAGCACCCCGATCGTCGTGTTCGAAAGGACGACCCACTTGTAGCGGGGTCCTACGTTCGCGGCCGTGGAGAGCTCCACCACCTCTCCCACTCGACCGATGCCACGGATCGCCCTCGTCCGAGCGAAGGGCCGGCGGTCCCCGTCCGGCGGTCCCCGTCAGGCGGTCCCCGTCCGGCGGTCCCCGTCCGGCGGTCCCCGTCAGGCGGTCCCCGTCCGGCGGTCCCCGTCAGGAGGTCCCCGTCAGGGACCCGGTCGTGCGGCCCGGTCAGGCGGTCCCGTCGAGGCGCGATCTGGGGCCTCGAGAAGGGGAGAGGAGGGCTCGAGTGGTGAAGGACCGGCGTCGAGCCACGCCCGCGTCCGTTCGTACGCGGCCTTTGCGAGCCGGCCGCCGTGACGGTAGTCGAAGGTGCCGAGCGCGGCTGGCTGGGCGGACGGGACGACGAAGACCCTTCCCCCGTCGGCTCGCGCACGCAGAGCCGCCTCTTCCGTCTCGCGACGAGCGATCCGGCTGGTCACGAGCGAGACCGAATTCATCGCCACCCCGACGGCGCCTCGAGGAGGGCGGTGCCGGGGAGCCGTGGCGGTCGTGACCACGTAGACGTCGCGCGCCCCCAGGTCCTGGGCCTGGCGGACCGGGCGGCTCGCCGAGAGGCTGCCGTCGACCAGCCACCGCCCGCCCACGGCCACCGGCGGGAAGAGCCCCGGGATGGCAGCGCTCGCGACGAGCGACTCCACGATGTCCCCCTCCGTCATCGTGACCGACTCACCCGACAAGGCGTCGGTCGCCGTGATCGCCAGACGGGTCGGCGCGTCCTCGATTCGCGTCAGCTCGACCCAGCGCCGGATGAGCGAGCGCAGCCGCTCGGTGGAGACGAGGTGGTCCCGGACTCCGAGGAACCCGGCCAACGCCCGAAGCGGGCTCAGCCGGACGACGTCCCGGCGCTTCAGCTCGCTCCAGGCGGACACGAGCTCGCGCGCACCGACAGCCCCGGGGCGGGTGACGAGGAAGGCCGCGTTCAGGGCCCCCACCGACGTGCCGACGAACAGATCGGCTTCGATCCCCGACTCGACAAGGGCGAGGACCGTACCGGCCTGCAAGGGGCCGAGGTTGCCGCCGCCCGAGAGCGCGAACGCCACGGTCATGCTCTCCAATTTGCCGCTCTGGCCCGCCCGCGGGAGCTGCAGGGGTCTTTCGGCCCTGCGCGCGCGGAGGCGCGCACGCGAAGCATGATGGCGGTGGGAGGGTCGGCGACGTGGGACGGCGACCATGACCGGGAAGTACGAGCAGGACCGTACGCTGCACGAACCAGGCGACAGGCGAGGGGTTTCGTCGCGTCGAAGGCGAAGTGACGCGCTGGCCGGCCCCATCCCGACCGCGGCGAGAGCCAGGAGCGCGGAGGAGCGCGCCACGCCGGCGCATCGGAGACGTGGAGCTCGCGTCGAGACGGCCCTGCGGGTCGGCGTGATCGTGGTGGCCGCGCTGATCGTCGGCTTCGGGGGGGCGCTGGCCGCGCTGCGGCTGCGCGGCCCTATTTCCACGGCACCTCGGGTCGCCGAATCCGTCCCGTCGCTGCAGCACCTCCCTGCCGTGCGCACCGGCTCCCCGTCGCGGTCGCGCACCGGCTCCCCGTTGCGGTCGCGCACCGGGAGCGTGCCTGCAGCCGCGCCGAGCACTCCACAGACGAGCCCACCGACGAGCCCATCCGCCGCGCAGGTGGTCGTGAGCGGCGCTCGGGCGCCCGCGGGAGGCGTACCCCACCTCATCTCGGTCAGCCCCGCGGCCGGGGGCGCTGGCCAGAGGATGACGGTCTTCGGCGTCGGCTTGTACAGCCCGGACGGCTTGGTCCAGGCGTCGCTGGGCGGAGCCGACGCCCCCACCAGCTGCACGACGGAGACGACGTGCGTGGTGACGGTCCCAGCAGGGCTCGGCCCGCCACGACGGCTCCCCCTCAGGATCCAGACCCAGGGCGGCACGTCCAACGCACTGTCCTTCTCGTACGAGTAGCGAGCGGACCGATGCGCGGGCGGATCGACCGCGTCGGCAGGATCCGCACGCGACCAGGCAGGATCCGCACGCGATCGCGATGAAGCAGAGCGTCCGCCTCGGCACGATCCGCGGCATCGCCGTGCGCGTGCACTGGAGCGTCGTGCTGCTCCTCGCCATCTTCGCATGGGAGCTGGCCGACTACGAGCTTCCGGCTCGCCCGGGCCATCCCGAAGCAGGCGACTGGGCGGCCGGTGTGGTCGGGGCGAGCGTCCTTTTGCTCTCGCTGCTCGCGCACGAGCTGTCGCACGCGCTGGTGGCGAGACGCCACGACGTCGCCGTCCGCTCCATCACGCTGTTCGTGTTCGGCGGCGTCACCCGGCTCGAGGGGGAGGCCCACACGCCGAGCGCCGATTTCCGGATCGCCGCGGCAGGGCCGGCGGCAAGTGTCGCGCTGGCAGGGATCTTCCGAGGCGCCGAAGCGATGGCCGCCCTGGCGGTGCACGGCCTTGTCGTTGCCACGTTGTCATGGCTCTGGGAGGTCAACCTGCTCCTGGCCGCCTTCAACGTGGTCCCGGCCGCTCCGCTCGACGGAGGTCGGATCCTGCGGGCCGCGCTGTGGCGGCACTGGCAAGATCGCGCACGCGCCACCCTCGCGGCCGCACGGTTCGGACGCGGCTTCGGTTTCGTCCTCGTCGTCGTCGGCGTCCTGGGCCTGCTCTACGTCGGGGTCACCGCGCTGTGGGCCGCGCTGATCGGGTTCTTCCTGTACTCGGCGGCCGCCGGCGAAGAGCAGTACGCGCGTCTCCAGCGCGCGCTCGGCGGTCTCACCGTCGCCCAGGTCATGACTCCGGACCCGCCGACGGCGCGGGGCTCGACCACCGTGGCCGACCTGCTCTGGCACGCGCACTGGCCCGACCGCAGCGACGCAGTGGTCGTCGTGGACGAGCACGGGACCTTGAGGGGCGTCCTCACCGCCCAGGCGGTCCGCAGGCTCCGCTCCCAGCAGCTCTTTGCGACCACGGTCGACCAGCTCGCGATCCCGCTCGTGATGGTGCCGGTCGCCCGGCCCGACGACCCGGCCGACGTGCTCGTCGAGCGCATCGTCACCCACGAGGGTCGTCCTGCGTTGGTCACCGACGCCGGAGGTCTCCTCGTCGGCGTGGTCAGCCTGGAAGACGTGGAGCGTGCGGCTCGCTGGGCGATCCGGCGGCGGTAACCGCGGCAGCGGCTGTGCCAGCCGCGGGGCGCGACCCCGCCCCCGACGGCCGCCTCATCCGGCGTCCGTCGACTCCTCGAAGCGGCGCACGAGCAGCGCGAGCGTCTCGTTCAACCGGTCGACCTCTTCGAGCGTGTTGTAGTGGGCGATCCCGACGCGCAGCGCGTCCCTCCACTGCAAACGCTCGTAGAGCGCGAGCGCGTAATAGTTGTCCCCGCTCCAGACGCCGAAGCCCTCCTTTGCGAGCGCCGCCGAGAGCTCCGCCGAAGGGATGCCTTCGTAATTCACGAGGAACGTCGGGACCCTGCCCTCCATGCTGGGAGAGCCGTACAGTCGGGTGCCCTCCGGCATCCCGGCGAGGAACCGCTCACCGAGCCTGCGCTCCCACGCCACGATCTCCTCGGTTCCCCCGATCGCATCGAGATAGTCGAACGTGGCGACGAGGGCGGCGAGCAGCTCGTAGGGGAGCGTGCCCGTCTCGAAGCGGTGGCCGACCGGTTCGTTCGCCGACGGCCGGGCCTTGTACGGCCGCCACGACTCGACGAGCTCCCGCCGACCGTAGGCGATCCCGAGGTGCGGGCCGCAGAATTTGTACGCGGAACAGATGAGGACGTCGGCGTCGACCGCCTTGACATCGATGGGGAAGTGCGGGGCGTACTGGACCGCATCGACCCACGCGATCGCACCCGCCTCGTGGGCGAGCGAGCACACGCGCGCCGCGTCGACCACGGTGCCCAGCGCGTTCGAAGCGAGCGGGAACGCGACGACCCGGGTGCGCGAGCTCAAGAGCCCTTCGAGCTCGGCGTAGTCGAGGGTGGTGTCCTCGGCGATCCCCACTTGACGGACGACCAGGTCCTTGTCGTGGGCGAGCTCGAGCCACGGCGCGACGTTCGCGTCGTGGTCGAGCGCGGTGACGACGATCTCGTCCTTGGGCGACAGCGTCCGACCGACCGTGCGCGACAACGTGAAGTTCAAAGAGGTCATGTTCGCGCCGAAGGTGATCTCCTCTGGCGTCGCACCCAGGAACGTCGCGGATCGCTCACGCGCCTCGTCGACGAGCGCTTCGATCCTCCGGCTCGTCTCGTAGGGAGCGCCGAGGTTGCCGCTCGCCTCACGGTAATTGCGGGCCACCGCTGCCGCCACCATGTCGGGCACCTGGGTGCCGCCGGGGGCGTCGAAGAACGCGAAGCCCTCCGAGAGAGACGAAAAGCGCGCCCGGACTGCGTCGACGTCGAGCACGGTCACCTTCCTTCCTTCTCGGCGGCCCGAACGCCGCCGTTTCGCACGTCTCGCCCCCCTGCGGAGGCGAGGACTGCCAGCATGCCCACACCCACCCCGCCCACACGGTAGTCCCGCCAGGAGCGCGAGGATGCCGAGGGCGTCCCCGCCCCGACCTGCCGGGGCCGGCCTCTGCAGCCCCAGCAGCCCGGTCCGGCCCCGGCAGCCCCAGCAGCCCGGTCCGGCCCCGGCAGCCCCAGCAGCCCGGTCCGGCCCCGAGAGCCCCGGCAGCCCGGCCCGGCACCGAGAGCCCCGGCAGCCCGGCCCGGCACCGAGAGCCCCGGCAGCCCGGCCCGGCACCGAGAGCCCCGGCAGCCCGGC
>JAJYYT010000132.1 GCA_021800645.1 Actinomycetes bacterium | reverse complement strand
ACTCGGTCTCGAGCCCGCTTATCTTGAAGCTCCTCCAGCCCACAGGCACCCTCCTCGACCACACCCTCATCTCGCTCGCCATCTTCGCCGTCGCCGCCTTCCCCGGCTACTGGCTCGCCGTGTTCCTCATGGACCGCATCGGGAGGAAGCGCATCCAGTGGCAGGGGTTCACGGTCATGGCTGCGGCCTTCGCGCTCATCTGGCTGCTCCCCGACGGTGCGAGCGCGGTCGGCGTGTTCCTGCCGCTGTTCGCCATCAGCTACTTCTTCGTCGAGTTCGGCCCGAACATGACCACCTTCGTCTATCCATCGGAGATCTTCCCGACCTCGGTGCGCGGCACCGGGGACGGCATCTCGGCCGCCGCCGGCAAGACCGGCGCGTTCCTCGGCGCCCTGCTGGTCCCCCACCTGCTCGCCTCCGTCGGGATCAGCGGGGTGATGGGGATCATGGCGGGGGTCTCGGCGATCGGGATCGTCCTCACCCTCGTGGCCCTGCCCGAGCCCAAGGGCCAGACCCTCGAGCTCGCTTCGGCCGAGAACAAGCCCGACCAGACGGTCTCCGCGGTGTCCGCCCGTTGATCTGCTCCCCCGGCCGTCGCACCGGGTCCGGCGGCCGAGACGCCCGACGCGTCGGTGCCGCAGGTAGATTGCGAGCTGGAGGTGCAAGGTGACGCACGCCTCGCGAGCCCTCTCGTACCCGGCTGACATGGAGCTTTGGGGCATTGACGCCCCGCTGAGCGTGCTCGACCCCGAGGGGCGTCGGACCGGGGCCACCAGCCCGAGGTACCCCGACGACCTTGCGGCGGACGAGCGCCGTCGCCTCCTCACCCACATGGTGGTAACCCGCAGGCTCGACGCCGAGCTCGTGCGCCTCCAGCGTCAGGGACAGCTCGCCCTCTACGCCTCCTGCCTCGGTCAGGAGGGGGCGCAGGTAGGCGTCGCCGCGGCACTCGCGACCGGCGACTGGCTCTTCCCCCAGTACCGAGAGCTCGGGTTGTTCGTCGCCCGAGGCATCGACCCGGTAGGGATCGCCATGATGTGGCGGGGTGCCTACCACGGCGGGCGCGGGTTGATCGACAAGAAGACCATGCCGATGTGCATCGTGGTCGGTGCTCACGCCCCGCACGCGGCGGGCTACGCGATGGGAGTGAAGCTCGACGGCGCGCCGGAGGTGGTCGTCGCCGTGATGGGCGACGGCGCGCTCAGCGAGGGCGACGTGCACGAGGCATGCAACATGGCGACCGTGTTCGATCTGCCGTGCCTCTTCGTCGTGCAGAACAACCACTGGGCGATCTCCGTTCGCTCCGAAGTGCAGACTCACAGCGCGACGCTCGCCCAGAAGGCGGTCGCCTATGGCATGCCCGGGGTGCGCTGCGACGGCAACGACGTCCTCGCCACGTACTCGGTCACCGCCGACGCCCTGCGCCGCATCCGGGACGGGGGTGGGCCGATGCTGCTCGAGCTCGTCACCTACCGCAGGGGCGCGCACACCACCTCCGACGACCCCACGCGCTACCGGGACGAGGCGGAGCTCGAGCACTGGAGCGCCCTCGACCCGATCGACCGCTACCGCCGCCACCTCGAGAGAGAGGGGCTCTGGGGAACCCCGGAGCAAGAAGCAGCCGACGGGGCAGCGGAGGAGGCTGCGGCGCGCCTGCGCGCCGAGGTCTACGACGCCCCCGATCCCCCCGTCACCGAGCTCTTCGACCTCGTCTTCTCGAAGCCCACCTCCGAGCTCGAGCGCCAGCGGGCCGAGCTCGAGTCGTCGCTCGGCTGGGACCAGCCGTGACCGCGACCACGATGGTCGGCGCCCTCAACGCGGCGCTCGCAGACGCGATGGAGAGCGACTCCAAGGTGCTCGTCTTCGGCGAAGACGTCGGTCGGCTGGGCGGAGTCTTCCGGGTGACCGAGGGCCTCTTCGAGCGGTTCGGGCCGGCGCGCTGCTTCGACACGCCACTTGCCGAGTCCGGGATCGTCGGGCTCGCCATCGGCCTGGCGCTGCGCGGGTACCGGCCGGTGGCCGAGCTCCAATTCGACGGGTTCAGCTACCCCGCCCTCGACCAGGTCATCAACCAGCTCGCCAAGTACCGACTTCGATCGGGCGGCCTCGTCGACCTCGGTGTCGTGGTGCGCATCCCCTCCTTCGGGCGCATCGGGTCGCCCGAGCACCACTCGGAGTCCCCCGAGACGTACTACGCGCACACGGCGGGGCTGAAGGTCGTGTCCCCGTCCTCACCCGCAGACGCGTACTCGATGCTGCGCGAGGCCGTCGAGTGTCCGGACCCGGTGATCTTCCTCGAGCCCAAGCAGCGGTACTGGGTGAAAGAGGAGCTCGACCTGCCGGTGCGAACGCCTCCTTTCGACCGCGCCGTCGTCCGGCGTGCCGGCGGCGACGTGACCCTCGTCGCCTACGGGGGCGCGGTGGCGGTGGCGATGTCGGCGGCGGAGGAGGCCGCGTCCCAGGCATCGGTCAGCGTCGAGGTGGTGGACCTCCGCTCGCTGTCGCCGATCGACGTCGACACCGTGGTCGACTCGGTCAAGCGGACCGGGCGCTGCATCATCGTCCACGAGGCGCCGAGGACGCTCGGGATGGGTGCGGAGCTCGCCGCCCTCGTCCAAGAGCGCGCCTTCTACCACCTCGAGGCGCCGGTGCTCCGCGCGACGGGCTTCGACACCCCGTACCCTCCGGCACGGCTCGAGACGCAGTGGCTGCCGGGCGTCGACAGGGTCCTCGACGCCGTCCAAGCCGTCTGGTCCTACTGAGGTAAGAGCTCGCAGATGGAACGCGACTTCCTCCTGCCCGACGTCGGCGAGGGCCTCGAGAACGCCACGATCGTCGAGTGGCACGTGGCCGAGGGGGCCGCCATCGAGCTGAACCAGCCTCTGGTCACGATCGAGACCGCGAAGGCCGCCGTGGAGCTCCCGTCGCCATTCGCCGGCAGGGTCACCCACCTCAACGCCGCCCCGGGCGACGAGCTGGCGGTGGGCGCGCTCCTGGCGCGTATCGACACCGGGGAGGGGGCGGACGCGGGCGCGGCGCCGATCACGAGTGCGAGCGGCGCTGGCACCCCCCCGAGCGGCGCGGGCCCTGGCGCCACCCGACCACAGGCTGGGCAGCCCTCGCGCGGCGCAGATCAGGCAGCGGGGCGCGACGGCACCCACGAGCGCGCCTCTGGACGCGAGGCGCTGCTCGTCGGCTACGGGGCCGAGCCACCACAGCCCGCGCGCCGACCGCGGGACTGGTCGCGCACCATGCGGATGGAGGGTGTCCCGACCTCGGCCTCCGAGCCTCCCGCTCCGGCGAGCCCGCCGTCGGCCGCCCGCCCGATGGCCAAGCCGCCGGTCCGCTGGCTCGCCAAGTCCCTCGGCGTCGACCTGCGCAGCCTCCAGGCGACGGGCCCGCACGGCGAGGTGAGCCGCGACGACGTCGAGGCGGCCGCGTCAGCTCGCGCCGGGGTCGAGACGCCCGACTGGCGGGAAGAGCCCCGCCAAGGCGAGACCTTCGTTGGCCGGGCGCCCGCAGAGCAGCTCGGCGAAGAGCTCCCCGACGAGATCCCGGTCGTCGGCATCCGGGCCCGGATCGCCGAGCGCATGAGCCGCTCTCGCGCGCAGATCCCCGAGGCGACGGCAGGCCTCTGGGTCGACTGTGAGCGGCTCTTGGAAATGCGAGCCCTTCTCGACGACGAGCTCGAGCGCGCGAACCCAGCCCGGGCCGGCGGCGACCGGCACGACGACCACCACCACCCTCGCCAGGAGCTGACGCCATTCGCGCTCTTGGCCTGGATGGTGCCGATCGCCCTGCGTGCGGCCCCGCTCCTCAACGCGAGCTTCGACTCCGAGTCCAAGATGATCCACGTCCATCGGTCGGTGCACCTGGGCATCGCCACGTCCACCCAGCACGGACTGGTCGTTCCCGTCTTGCGCGAGGCGGACCGCCTGACCGTCGGCGAGTTCGCTGCTGAGCTCGCGAGACTCAGCCGTTCGGCCCGCGCCGGCACCCTCACGCCGAACGAGCTCGTCGGCTCGACCTTCACGATCTCGAACTACGGCGCGCTCGGACTGGACGACGGCAACCCGGTCATCAACATTCCCGAGGCGGCCATCCTCGGCGTCGGCTCGATCGCGCCCCGCGCGGCCGTCCACGACGACGCGCTCGAAGTGCGCGCGACCGCCAAGCTCGTCTGTGCCTTCGATCACCGCGTGTGCGACGGCGCCGAGGCGGCGCGCTTCCTCCTCCGGCTCAAAGCCCTCGTCGAGCGCCCCGAGCGGGCGCTCGCCGCGCGCTGACTGGCTGACTCCTCACGCTCGCCCGGCGCGGCCGCCTTCGCGACGAGCGCCGGAGGCAGGGAACGCATCGCATCCGCTCCCGGGGTTCACTGCTCCCCGGCCTTACAGTTCCGGGGGCCCACTCCTCGCCGCGGGCTGCTGCTCGCACTGCTCGGCGACCGACGGCTCTTTGACCGAGCTGCGGTCCTGGTGCCGCCGGATCCTGGCGTCCAGCTGTTCGAGGAAGCCGCTCAGCAGCCCGATCTTCGCCTCGACTTGGGCTCGCAGGTCGAGGAGCACCTCGCCCGCCTCCTCGTGGATACGGCGCTGGTCGTCGTCGCCACCCTCGTAGAACCGTTCCCGCAGCAACCGCAGGCGATCCTCGGCGGCGACGATGCGACGGATCTCTTCGAGATTGAACCCCATGAGACCCTGCAGCTCACGGATGCGCTGGATCCGCTCGACGTCTGCGTCGCAGTAGCGCCTGCTGGCCCCGGGGTGGTGAAGGTGCGGGCGGAGGAGCCCGACCTCCTCGTAGTAGCGCAGGGTCCGCTCGGAGATCCCGAGCCGGGCGGCCACCGCCCCGATCTTCAGGAGACCGTCGAGCTCATGGTCACTCCCGGCTTCTGCGGAGACGGCCGGTTCGACGGTCACGGTCTCGCTCGAGGCCGCCGCACCTGTCTCGTTGCGCTGGCCTTCACGCCTCATGCCGCTCACCCGGGTGCAGCGCGGCCCCGCTCCGCCCCGATCTGCTGGAAGGCTCCGGTTTCGCGAGCGGGAAGGCGGGAGCGCCTTGGCGGGCGCCGTTCGTCTGGCGGTCGCCGTTCGTCTGGTGGTCGCCGTTCGTCTGGCGGTCGCCGTTGGCGCCAACACGCTCGGGCTCGAGGCTCTCACCGAGACGGAGCACCGCGGCGGTCGCGCTGCGCGCGCCGATGTCTGCAGCCTTCAGCTCGTCACCTTCCACGTAGTGGTACTTGCCACCCCGCAGCCACGAGGCCACTGCGGCGATAGCGCAGGCTGCGACCGAGAAGTCGAATGCTTCGCGCAAGCCGTTCATGAACGGGCCGGACACGAGCTTGGGGAAGAAGCTCCGCCCGGTGAGGTAGACCGCGTGGGCATGGGAGAGGTGGCTGAGGGCCGGTCCGAGAAGCCGAGCCATCGGGTTGTAGCCCAAGAAGGCCGCGAAGAGCGCTCCGGTTGGCGGCAGATGGGACACCTTCGCCGCGGCCGCGGCGGGGATCCCTTGCGAGACGAGCCCGTGGTAGAGGCTCCCCGGCAGGCCGCTCGCGAGGCCGGTGATGATCAGGGTGAAGAAGATGCCGATGGAGAGCACCATGGCCGAGTTCTGGAAGGTGGCGGTCATCCCCGACCCGGCACCGCGCTGGTTGGGGGGGAGGCTGTTCATGATGCCGGCCCGGTTCGGCGAGGCGAAGAGGCCCATCGCGAGCCCGTTGACAAGCAAGAGCAGCGCGAACCAGATGTACGAGAAGTTGGCGGGGAGCAGCTCCAAGAGCCCGAAGCTCGCCGCCGCGGCGATCATCCCGCCCGTGGCGAAGGGCCGGGCACCGAAGTGGTCCGACAGGAAGCCCGAGACCGGTCCCGCGATGAGGAATCCGGCAGTGAGCGGCAGCATGTAGATGCCGGCCCACAGCGGGGTGTTGGCAAAGCTGTACCCGTGCTGGGGCAGCCAGATGCCCTGCAGCCAGATGATCAGGATGAACATGAGGCCGCCTCGCCCCAGAGAGGCGAGCAGGCTGGCCACGTTGCCCGCGGCGAACGCCCGGATCCGGAAGAGCGGCAGCCGGAACATCGGGTTCGAGACCTTGGTCTCGATGTAGCCGAAGAGGCCCAGCATGACGATCCCGCCGACGATGGCGCCGATCACCCACGGGTTGGTCCATCCCATCGAGTGCCCTCCG
>JAJYYT010000131.1 GCA_021800645.1 Actinomycetes bacterium | reverse complement strand
CCAGACCCCCGTCGGCCAGGTCGCCCATGGCGGCATCGGTGTCCACGAGCGCCCGCTCCGAGGAAGCCAGCTGGTGCTCCACCAAGAACGAGCGGCGACCCACCTTCCACAGGGCAACCCCCCGGTGGAGCTCGGTGCACAGGGAAGCCTCGGTGGGGGTAAGGCCCAGGAGCTCGCCCGAGGTGGCGACCTCGGACGGCGGTTGGGCGTAGACCACGCGGGTCTCCGAGTCGGCGAGAAGCCCTTCGGCCAGGCGGACTTGCTCGGACGCCGCCGCGCCCACCGTCGCAGTGTCTGCGCTCGACAGCGCGAGGACGCAGGCGAGCACCACGATGACCCGGGTACGCGTGCGGCCACCGAGCACGGGGACCAGCTTGCGCTTGGCGGTCCGGGCGCCGCGACGGGCGACCCGGCCCACCGCCGGGATGAGCCGCTGCGCTCCGTGCGACGCCACGCTCCCATCCTCGCCGATCCCGGCAGGGCTGCGGGCACGGGACGCTCAGGCCAGCCGGCGCTCCAGGTCGTCGACGGCGTCCGCCAGCTCCTTGGGCAGGTGGTCGCCGAATTGCGCGAAGTGCTCGCGGATGAGCGGGACCTCCGCCCGCCACTCGTCGGCGTCGACCCGCAGGAGCTCCTCCATGTCCTCCTTCGACACCGAGATGGCCTCGACGTCGATCGCGCCCGGGGCCGGGACGAAGCCGATGGGCGTGTCGACCGCGTCGCCGCGGCCGCTCACTCGCTCGAAGACCCACTCGAGCACCCGCGAGTTCTCGCCGTAGCCGGGCCACAGCCAGCGGCCCTCGTGGTCCTTGCGGAACCAGTTGACGTAGAAGATCTTGGGGAGCTTGTCGGGGTCGGCCTTCGCACCGAGGCGGAGCCAGTGCCCGAAGTAGTCCCCCATGTTGTAGCCGCAGAAGGGCAGCATCGCGAACGGGTCCCGCCGCAGCTTCCCGACCCTGCCGGCGGCCGCAGCCGTGGTCTCCGACGCCATGATCGACCCCAGGAAGACGCCGTGCTGCCAGTCGAACGACTGGAAGACGAGCGGCACCACCGAGGCGCGCCGTCCACCGAAGAGGATCGCCGAGATCGGGACGCCCCGGGGGTCCTCCCACTCGGGGGCGATCGCAGGGTCCTGCGCCGCGGGCGCGGTGAACCGCGCGTTCGGATGCGCGGCCGGCGTGCCCTTCTCCGGCGTCCATTCCTCGCCGAGCCAGTCCGTGAGGTGCGCGGGGGGCTCCTCGGTCATGCCCTCCCACCAGACGTCCCCGTCGTCGGTCATCGCGGTGTTCGTGAAGATCGTGTTGGCCCCGACCGAGAACATCGCGTTGGGGTTGGTGTGGACGTTGGTGCCGGGGGCGACCCCGAAGAAGCCCGCCTCCGGGTTGATGCCGTAGAGGCGGCCGTCGGGCCCGAACTTCATCCAGCAGATGTCGTCGCCGACCGTCTCCACCTTCCAGCCCGGAAGCGTCGGGATGAGCATGGCCAGGTTCGTCTTGCCGCACGCCGACGGGAAGGCGCCGGTCACGTAGCGGGTCTCGCCCGCCGGCGACGTCAGCTTCAAGATGAGCATGTGCTCTGCCAGCCAGCCGTCGTCGCGCGCCATCACCGACGCGATCCGAAGGGCGAAGCACTTCTTGCCCAGCAGCGCGTTGCCGCCGTAGCCCGAGCCGTACGACCAGATCTCCCGGGTCTCGGGGAAGTGGACGATGTACTTGTTGTCCGGGTCGCACGGCCAGGGCACGTCCTCGTCGCCCGGCTCGAGCGGCGCGCCCACGGAGTGCAGGCAGGGGACGAAGTCACCCTCGGGGCCGAGCACCTCGAGCACCGAGGCACCCATGCGGGTCATGATCCGCATGGACACCGTGACGTACGGCGAGTCGGTGATCTCGACGCCGACGTGGGCGATGTCGGAGCCCAGCGGACCCATGGAGAACGGCACGACGTACATCGTGCGGCCCCTCATCGAGCCGCGGAACAAGCCCCTCAGCGTCTCGCGCATCTCCTGGGGGTCGCGCCAGTTGTTGGTCGGCCCGGCATCCTCCTCCCGCTGCGAGCAGATGAAGGTCCTGTCCTCGACGCGGGCCACGTCCTGTGGATCCGAGTGAGCCCAGTAGCTGTGGGGGCGCTTCGCGTCCGAGAGCTTCACGAACGTGCCGCTGTCGACGAGGAGCTCGCAGAGGCGGTCGTACTCCTCCGCTGAGCCGTCGCACCACTCGACGTGATCTGGCGCGGTGAGCGCCGCCACCTCCTCGACCCACGCCAGCAGCTTGCGGTTGCGGGTTGGCGGCGTGTCCAGGCTTGCTGCCATGTCCTCTCCTCGTCCCATCTGGGTGCCCTCGCGCCCTCGCTTCTCGGCTCTGGGCGGCTTCTTGCTCGATCTTGGCGCGGACTCCGCCGTGCGTGCCACGTCAGACCGAGAACCCCGGGAGCGGGCCGGCCGGATCCGGCCCTCGAGGGGCGCACCGAGCGCTGCGCGGCCCCGCAATCGCCTTCCACGATAGATGCTAGGCATGGGTCGTGGCACCTCCGACGCGTGTCCCGAGACGTCCCCTCTCGGACGAGGACGCAGCCGTCCAGCTCATCGCAGAGGTGCTCGCCCGGGCGCTCGGCACGCCACCTCCCGGCGACGTCTGGATCGGCGACGACGCCGCGGTCGTCTCCGTGCCTGGGGGGCGGTTCGTCTTCGCCACCGATGCCGTGGTCGCCGGGGTCCACGCGGACCTCTCCCTCACGGGGCTCGACGACCTGGGATGGAAGGCGCTCACCGCCACCGTGAGCGATGTGGGCGCCGTCGGAGGAAGGCCGAGCCACGCCGTGGTCGACTTCTGCGTCGCACCGGGCACGGACCTCGAGCTGCTCGCGAAGGGGACGGCCGAGGCGGCGGCAGAGTGGCGGTGCCCGATCGTCGGCGGCGACCTGACCGCCGCGCCGGAGATCGTCGTCGTGGCCGCGGTCGTCGGGCTCCTCGAGGGCGACGGCCCTCCGGTGCTGAGGTCGGGGGCCTCGCCGGGAGACGCGCTCTTTGTGACCGGCCCGCTCGGCGCCTCCGCGGCGGGGCTCCGGCTCCTGCGGGCCGGCGCAGGCGACCCGGCGTCTGCCGTCACCGCCCACAAGCGGCCGCGGGCACGGATCGAAGAGGGGGTGGTCGCCCGGCGCGCCGGTGCGACGGCCATGATGGACGTCTCCGACGGCCTCGCCCTCGACCTGGGACGGCTCGCCGAGGCGTCCGCGGTCGGGGTCCGCCTCGACACCCTCCCCGTCGCCGAAGGCGCCACCGAGGAAGAGGTGCTCGCAGGCGGAGAGGACTTCGAGCTCGTCATCGCGACGCCCGCGCCCGCCCGCCTGGCCGACGCGTTCTCCTCCGCGGGGCTCCGCCTCCCGATCGAGATCGGCCGGTGCACCGGCGACCGAACGGAACGGACGTTGCGGGGGGGCCCGCTCGGGAGCGGCGGCTTCCGCCACCATCTCGGATGGCGCCGGGGCGAGCCTGCGAGCGAGAGGCGCGCCCGTCCCGGCTGATCGGTCGCGGCGTCTTTCCGGCGAGCCGCGTGCCATGCGCGAGCAGTCAGCGGTCAGCTGTCAGCTGTCAGCTGTCAGCGGTCAGCCCTCAGACGTTGGTGAGCCTCCAGCTGATCGGCGCGGAGGGCAGCGCGCCCGACGTGGCGAGCGGTACGGTGACCCGCCGGTCTCCGACCTCCACCACCGCGTTCCCGAACCCCTGGCCGGCGG
Organism: Actinomycetes bacterium; assembly: GCA_021800645.1. The sequence goes on along the minus strand of JAJYYT010000131.1, from coordinate 2,481 downwards.
CAACGGGGGCATTCACCCGGTTCGGCAGGACGACCTCGGTCCTCACGCGTTGGCCGGGGAGGCCGATCAACGTGACGTCCCGGGTCGCCTCCAGCGCAACGGTGGGAGCCCACGGCGCCCGAAGGTGACCGAGCACCTCCCCGCGGTGGACGACGGCAGTCTGCACGAGCGCGTGGTCCGCGCTCGTCACGAGCGCGGTCGTCGCGTCGAAGGCCTCTGTGAGCGCGCTCGGCTGCGCGACGGTGCCGAATTGATGGAAGACGGCCCCGACGAGGGTCTCGGGCTTCCCTGCGATGGTCGTCTTCGCAGCGAACACGAAGCACCCGCCTGCTGTTGTGGTGAAGCCGGTCTTCACGCCGACGATGCCGTCGTGGCCCAACAGCGCGTCGACGTTGTACTGCAAGCCGGCTACCGGCAGTGTGACCTGCGCCATGTCCACGATCGCCCTGAAGGCGGGGTCCGCCATGTCGACCATCGCCAGCCGTACCTGTGACGCCGCCGTGCTCACGGTGCCCGGCGCGACCCCGCTCGCGTCGGTGTAGTGCGTGTGGGTGAGCCCGAGCTGCTTCGCCGCGGCGTTCATCTTGGCGACGAAGGCCGTCTCGCTCCCGGCGTCCCAGTCGGCGAGCAGCGTCGCGATGTTGTCCCCCGAGGGGACGAGGAGCGCCTCGAGCGCCTGACGCTCGGTGAGCTGCTCTCCGGGCGTGACCGCCACGACGGAGTCGCCGACCGCCTTGTCCTGCTCGTAGGTGGTGACGTCGGCCGGCGAGACCGTGATGGAAAGACCCGACCCTGTGGCGGTGAGCGGGTGGTCGCGCAGCACGAGGTACGCCGTCATCAGCTTCGTCACGCTCGCGAGCGCCGTCGGGGCCTGCTGACCAGAGGTACCGAGCAGTCCCGCGCCCTCGACGCCGATCGCCGCCTCGCCCTGGGCTGGCCACGCGAGCGACGCCGGAGCGCCGGGCATCGTCTGGAAGAGCGTGCCCGCTGTCGCCGCGACGGCGGGGACGGGTCGAAGGAACTGCACGACGACGTATGCGACCGCGAGGAGCACGAGCACGACGACCGCGAGGAAACGCCCCATCGGGAGCGATGTTGCCACGCGAAACGACTTCGGCGAGCGCGGCGGGAGGTGCCGAGCGTGACGCGCCGGGCTCATCGCGCGTCGTGCGCGGCGGTCAAGAGGTGACGCTGCGACGCGGGGGCTTGCGCACCCTCCCGGCGCGAATGCACGAGGTGCAGACGTGCAGCCGGCGGGGCGTGCCGTCGACCAGGGCCCGGACCCGCTGGACATTGGGGTTCCAGCGTCGCTTCGTCCTGCGGTGGGAGTGGCTCAGGCTCATGCCGAACGACGGCTTCTTGCCGCAGAGCTCGCACACCGATGCCATCGCCATCGCCTCCTGGCCGATCTTCTCGCGCTTCTCCCCCGGGCAGCCTGGCCGCGAGCTGGAGGGCACGGGCGACCCATCCAGGTCGCCACGAACGGCGGCAAGGTTAGCATCACCGGGCGATGACGCCGGCGGCCGCGTTGGGGCCTCGAGAGCTACGGGCGACGATGGCCGCCTTCCGGGACGCCCTGCGCGCCCACCAGCACCAATTGAACCGGCTCAACGTCTACCCCGTCCCCGACGGGGACACGGGCACGAACATGGCGCTCACGCTCGAAGCGGTGGTCAAGGAGCTCGACGCCCTCGACCCCATGCCGAACGGCGCTGCCGGCATGGGGGCGGTCTGCCGGGCGATGGCGCACGGCTCGCTCATGGGAGCCCGGGGCAACTCCGGCGTGATCCTCTCGCAGCTCGTGCGGGGGATCGCCGAGGTTCTCGGCTCCAGGGACGAGGCCGGTGCCGACGCGCTCGCCGACGCGCTCGTGACCGCGAGCGAGCTCGCCTACAAGGCCGTGGTGCGCCCGGTCGAAGGAACGATCCTCACGGTAGCCCGGGCCGCAGGCGAGGGCGCGGCTGCCAGCGCCGAGCCCGGAGCAACGCTCCTGAGCGTCGCCGAGAGCGCGCGGAGCGCCGCCGGCGACGCCCTCGCCAAGACCCCGACGATGCTCGAGCCCCTGGCACGAGCAGGGGTTGTCGACGCGGGAGGTGCGGGCTACCTGCTCTTGTTCGACTCACTCCTCTCGATCATCGACGGGCGCCCGCTGCCCCCGGTCGAGGAGGACGGAGCGCGCGCGAGCGGCCCGCGCCGGGGAGCTCTCGGAGCGAAGGCGCCCGCGGACGTTCCCGTGTCGGGGGCCGAGGGAGCTGGCGGCGAGTGCGAAGGGGAGCCAGGAGACCTCCGCTACGAGGTCATGTACCTCCTCGACGCCCCTGACGACGCGATCGGCGCCTTCAAGGACGCATGGTCGGACATCGGAGACTCCATCGTCGTCGTCGGGGGCGACGGCGAGTGGAACTGCCACATCCACACGAACGACGTCGGCGCGGCGATCGAGGCGGCGATCGACATCGGTAGGCCGCACCAGATCCGCGT
>JAJYYT010000130.1:4200-6220 GCA_021800645.1 Actinomycetes bacterium | reverse complement strand
GCTCATGCGACCGATGTTCCACCCGCTTCCCCCCGACGCCGATTTCGTCGCCCTCGAGGTCGCAGAGCTCGAGCGCTGGCGCACGCACCGCATCTTCGAGCGCTCGGTGGAGAACCGCAGAGGAGCACAGCCTTGGGTCTTCTACGAGGGTCCGCCGACGGCCAACAACCGGCCCGGGCTCCATCACGTGTGGGCTCGGGTCTACAAGGACCTCTTCTGCCGGTACCGCACGATGCGCGGGTTCCTCGTCGAGCGCCGAGCGGGGTGGGACACTCACGGGCTTCCGGTCGAGGTCGAGGTGGAGAAGCGCCTTGGGATCGACAGCAAACGCCAGATCGAAATGGAGGTGGGAATCGCCGAATTCGTCCGGCTGTGCCGCGAATCGGTCCTGAGCTACGTGGAGGACTGGAAGGCGCTCACCGAGCGGATCGGTTACTGGACGGACCTCGACGCCGCGTACTGGACCTTCGATCGGTCCTACATCGAGTCGGTCTGGTGGTACCTGAAGCAGCTCTACGACAAGAAGTTGCTCTACGAGGACCTGAAGGTGGTTCCGTACTGCCCGCGTTGTGGGACGGCGCTCTCGAGCCACGAGCTCGGCCAGCCCGAGGTCTACACGGAAGAAGAGGACGAGTCGGCGTACGTGAAGCTCGAGCTGGTCCGACCGGATCCTTCGGTCGTGGGCGACGCCCGCTGGCTCCTGGTCTGGACGACGACCCCCTGGACGCTCCTGTCGAACACGGGGGTCGCTGCGCACCCGGACCTCGTCTACGTCGTCGTGGACGGCATGGTGGTCGCCGAGGACCTCGCCGAGGAGGTCCTGGGGGAAGGGGCGGCCGCGCGTGCGACGAAGCGGCTGCGCGGGCGAGAGCTCGAGGGGCTGCGCTACGAACGGCCCTTCGACGCGGTCGCGGTTCCCTCGGGCGAGGACGCGAGCCGTGGCTGGCGCGTCGTGCTCGCCGACTTCGTGACGACCGAGGAGGGCACCGGCCTCGTTCACCTCGCGCCCGCGTTCGGTGAGGCCGACCGCGAGGTGGCGAAGGCCGAGGGGCTCCCCACGCTGAACCCCGTCGGTCCCGACGGCCGGTTCACCGCGGCCGCCGGAGCGCCCTTCGCCGGTCAACCGGTGCGCGAGACCAGCGGTCTCGTGGACGACCTCCTCGAGGCGCGCGGTCTTTTGCTCCGACGCCACCTCTACAAGCACACGTACCCGCACTGCTGGCGGTGCGGGACGGCGCTCATCTACTGGGGGAAGCCCAGCTGGTACGTGGCGACGTCGTCGCGCAAGGACGATCTGATCTCGGCGAACCACACGGTCGACTGGCACCCGGCGTACATCAGGGACGGGAGGTTCGGCGAGTGGCTGGCGAACAACGTCGACTGGGCGCTGTCGCGCGACCGCTATTGGGGGACCCCCCTGCCGATCTGGCGCTGTGACGAGGGCCATGTCCTCTGCGTGGGCTCGATGACCGAGCTGGCCGAATTGGCGGGACGTGACCTCTCCGACGTCGACCCGCACCGTCCGACCATCGACGAGGTCGTCTTCCCCTGCCCTCGGTGCGCGTCGATCGCCGGTGCCCAGGTCGCCGCGGGCTCGGCCACCGGTTACGTGGAGTCCGAGCTCCCCATCGCGACGTCCCGGCGCATCGAACCGGTCATCGACGCGTGGTTCGACTCCGGCTCGATGCCCGCCGCGCAGGTCGGTTACCCGCATCTCCCGGGGTCGAAGGAGGCGATGCGGTTCCCCGCCGACTTCATCGTCGAGGCCGTGGACCAGACGCGTGGCTGGTTCTACTCGCTGCTCGCGGTCAACGACCTCGTCTTCGGCAAAGCCCCGTACCGCCACGTGATGGTTCTCGGCCACATCGTCGACGCCGACGGCCGCAAGATGTCGAAGTCGCTCGGCAACGTCATCGACCCCTGGGAGCTCGTCGACAGCCGCGGTGCGGATCCCCTCCGCTGGTGGATGTTCTCGCAGGGCTCGCCATGGACGGCCACGCGAGTGAGCGCCGCTGCGATC
>JAJYYT010000130.1:0-4190 GCA_021800645.1 Actinomycetes bacterium | reverse complement strand
CGACACGCTGCTCACCCTGTGGAACACGGTGAGCTTCTTCACCACCTACGCGTCGCTGAACGGCTTCGATCCCGACGATCCTGCAGTGCCGGCATTCGCGGCACGCGGCGTGCTCGACCGCTGGGCACGTTCACGGGTGATGTCGACGCTCGAAGCGGTCACCGAGGCGCTCGACGACTACGAGCCCCTCGGGGCGGCGACCGCACTCGGGCGCCTCGTCGACGACCTGTCCAACTGGTACGTCCGCCGCAGCAGGAGGCGGTTCTGGAGGACGGACCCCGACGCGCCGCCGTCGGATGCGTTGGCCGCGCAGGCGACCCTCTACGAGGCGCTCGTCACGGTCGCGCTGATGCTGGCGCCATTCTGCCCGTTCGTCGCGGACCGTCTGTGGCGCGAGCTCGGCTGGGAAGGGGCGAAGGCCGCCTCGCGGGGGGAGGGCGCCGCGCGGGCGAAGGCCGCCTCGCGGGGGGAGGGCGCCTCGCGGGGCGCCGCGCGGGCGGAGGATGCCTCGGTCCACCTGCAGACATGGCCCACGTACGACGAGTCGGCGATCGACCGGGACCTCGAAGCGCAGATGAGCCTCGCGGTGCAGCTGGCCTCGCTCGGGCGCGCCGCGCGCAACGAGGCAGGCGTGAAGGTGCGCCAGCCGCTCCGACGTGCCCTCGTCTTCCTCGCGCCCGGTTCTCCGGCGATCCTCGCGGATGTCGTCGCCGAGGAGCTGAACGTCGACGAGGTCGTCGAGGTGGACGATCTCGGCGAGCTCGGCGGAGTCCTTTCCTTGGAGCTCGTCCCGAACTTCCGCGTGCTCGGCCCTCGGCTCGGCGAGGCGGTGAAGGAGGTGCGCAACGCGCTCTCGGCGCTCGACGCGACCGCCGTGGCCGCGGCGGCCGCGGCGGTCGAGGCGGGGCAGCCGGTGACCGTCGAACTGTCGGGGGGCCCGGTCGCGCTCGGGCCCGACGAGCTCGAGGTGCGCGTGCGCGGGCAGGCGGGATTCGCGGTCTCGCGCGAGGGCGGTGCAGTCGTGGCGCTCGACCTGGCCATGGACGAGGACCTTCGCAGGCGCGGCCTCGTGCGCGAGCTGGTCCGTCACGTGCAGGACCTGAGGAAGGACCGCGGCCTCGAGGTCTCCGACCGGATCCGCCTGTGGCTGAGCGGGGTCGATCCCTCGGTGTTCGACTCGGTGGGCCGCGAGGTGCTCGCTGTCGAGGTTGCGCCGGGTCCCGGACTTGGCGACGCGGTACCGATCGTCCTCGACGGGACCGGGGCCGTCGAGGCCTGGCTGGAGAGGGTGTAGCACGCGAAGCTCCGTCGTGCGACGCCCCGCCCCGTCTAGCCGAAGGTCTTTCCGAAGGTCTTCACGAAGGCGCGGCTCACGGTGCGTGCGAAGTCTCCAGGCGGTGCAGGCCGGAGCCAGGTTCGGAGGCCCGGTTCCGGGCCAGCCCTGGAGCGAGCGCCGGCCGGAGCCAGCCTGTGAAGGTGAGAGGCTGCCGCGACGCCGCCGTTCGCGGATGCTGCTACGTGGACCTCATGTGCGCGGCAGGAACTTCGCCGCTGAGGCGCCGTAGGTGACGGTCGTTCCGACCAGGTGGACGGTCTGGACGAGCTCGTGCACGAAGCTCGGAGCTGTGACGGTCCCGAGACCCGCCGCGAGGTTGTACCCGGAGCTCGCGGAGAAGCCCGGGATCGTCTGCTTCCTTCCCGCTGTCTTGTAGAAGACCGAGTTTGTCCCTGTCGTCACGCTGACGATCCCCGGGTCGTGGGCCGCATCCATCGCGTAGAGCGCGGGGTCGATCATCCCGAGCGGTTGATGGGAGTTGAGCTGGTCGGCGATCGCGACGATGCCAGCGAACAGGGGAGTGGCTTCGCTCGTGCCGCTGATGGGGAGCCAGCCTCGGCCGATCGGCAGGCTGATGTAGATGTTCACCGCGCCGGAGTACGCGGCGCTCATGGAGATGTCGGGCACGCCGCGGCGGTTCCCCACGACTGTGGCGACCCCGTTCTGGTACGAAGGACGGGTGAACACCGTGGACAGCCCGCCGCCTGAGGCGGCTGGTCCGCCGAACAGTGTGGTGTCGTTCCACACCCTGACCGGGGCGGTGGGGCGTCCGCGTGTGTTCAAGGTGAGCTGGGTTCCGCCGACCGCGGTCACGAGCGGGTCCGAGGCTGGCCACCCGACGTTCCGGAACGAGAAGTAGTGCGCCTTTGTCACTGTCTTGGCCTCTGCGGCACCTGTGTCCCCTGCGGCGGCGAGGACCGTGATCCCATTGCGGTAGGCGTTCTCGTAGGCGCTGCGCAGCCCGAGAATTGTGGTGGGCGCGGCGAAGGTCGCTTCCCCCGTGCCGAAGCTCTGGCTGATCACGTCGCCCAGGTGGTGGTCGATCACGTAGTTCTCCGCGTTGACGATTGTCGGGAACCCGGTGACCCCGACGGTCTCGGCGGTCGCGGTCTCGACGAGGAGGATGTCGGCGCCCGGCGCGACCGCGTGCGCGTACTCGACGTCGAGCGTCGTCTCCTCGGCCCAGCCTGTCGCTGTCGGCGTGCTCGGTGTGTACGCGGGCACCGGCCCATACTGGAGGATGTTGAACGTCGGCGGCGGCGGGAGGCCGTAGGACTGGTCGAAGACGGCGAGGTCGTGGCGGATGTCCGGAGCGCCGAAGGAGTCGACCACGACGATCGTCTCCCCTCGCCCGTCGAGCCCCTGGCGGAAGAGCGCAGGCTCGTTGTACGCGGCCTCGATCTGGGGCGCCCCGTAGCAGAGGATGCCCAGGTCTGCCTTGCACAACAGCTCGGTCGGTGGCCGCGTGAACGGAACCGCGTCCAGCGTCCGGACCAACGGGTGCATGACGAGACCTCGGAGCCGGAGAGGGGTCCGCGTCGCCGACCCTGCGCCAGCCGTGCCCGCCCAGGTGAGGCCGCCGAGGAGGAATGCCGCTCCAGCCGTGGCGAGCACCAACACCCTGTGAACTCTGTGAAGACGACCCACGGCTTCTCCTCGGCCCCCTAGGTTTCTCGGCCCCCCTAGGTTGCTCGGCCTTCCTGTTTCCGAGGTCCGACGGCCGCTGGACCGTGCCGTCCATCGAGGTCCTTCGACGTCCTTAGACGCTCCACGTCTTCGACTCGACCTACAAGCCGGTCCACAGGCTCGAGAGGGCCCAAGAGACGCCACGGACCAGCATAGGGCAGCGATCGGGGGAGGTCGGCGCGTGGGGCACTGGGTCGCGTCCTCGGTGGAGCCACGGCCAGGAGGGCTCCGGCACCGTCACGGGCCCGGCATGGGAGTCCGGTATCGTTGGCGTCGTGGCCAAGACGGCGAAGAGAACGCTTCTGAAGTCGCTCGCCGCGCTCGCAGGCGTGCTCGGCACGATGGCGAGCATCTGGTGGTTCGCCCTCAAGCCTCGCCGCAGGCACGAGCAGTAGCAGGCACGGCCCGGCAGCCGCAGGCACGAGCAGTCGCAGGCACGAGCAGTCGCAGGCACGGCCCGGCAGCCGCAGGCACGAGCAGTCGCAGGCACGGCCCGGCAGCCGCAGGCACGAGCAGTCGCAGGCACGGCACGGGCAGCTGCAGGCACGGGCAGTCGCCGGTCGGTCGGGGTCCACGTGGTGCACGGTGGCGCCGCCCAGGGCAGAATCTGTGCATGACGACCTTTGCGACGACCAACCCGGCCACCGGCGAGATCGAGAAGACCTTCGAGGCCCATACCCCGAGCGAGGTGGAAGCCAGGCTCGCACGCGCCTTGAAGGGCTTCGAGACGATGCGCAAGACGAGCTTCACCGAGCGTGCTCGGCTCATGCGCTCGGCGGCCGACCTCCTCGATGGCGAGGCTCCGGATGTGGCACGCATCCTCACCACCGAGATGGGCAAGACGTTCGCCTCCGCCAAGGCCGAGGTCGCGAAGTGCGCGCTCGGGCTCCGATGGTTCGCCGAGAACGCCGAGCGGCTGCTCGCCAACGAGTCGATCGACGACCACACCTACGTCCGCTTCGACCCGCTCGGGCCGGTTCTCGCGATCATGCCTTGGAACTTCCCGCTGTGGCAGGTGACGCGCTTCGCGGCTCCCGGCCTCATGGCGGGGAACGTCGGCGTGCTCAAGCACGCGGCCAACGTGCCGCAGTCGGCGCTCTACGTCGAGGAGCTCTTCCGGCGCGCGGGATACCCCGAGGGCGCGTTCACGACGCTGCTCATCTCGTCG
>JAJYYT010000129.1 GCA_021800645.1 Actinomycetes bacterium | reverse complement strand
GTGAGGGTGGATCGTCGTGAGGGTGGATCGTCGTGAGGGTGGATCGCCGTGAGGGTGGATCGTCGAGGAGCCGAGGAGTCGAGCCAGCACGCGGAGCCGCGGGCGAGCGGGGCAGATGCGGGGTAGCCTTGTGAAACCACCGGCGTTGCCATGACCCTCCCGTCCTCGCGGGACTCCGGACCCTGCCGGGCCGGGGAGGTTGGTCACCTCGGTGGTGAGGGGGCCGGCCCGTGCGGTCCTCGCCAGGGGAGGCTGCCCACGATGAACGCCAAGATGAACGCCAAGATGAGCATGGTCCCGGACGGACAGACGTGGGACGAGGACGTGCTGAGGCGGATCAGCGCCCACGTCGAGGCGGAGAGGGACGTGCTGGCCGAGTACGCCAGGGCGATCGAGTCGATCGACGCGCCCGACATCCGCTACCTGATCCAGCTCATCTTGGACGACGAGCGGCGTCACCATCGGATCTTCCAGGAGATCGCCCGAGCGGCACAGGCGGCTCGGGAGTGGCGGAACCTCGAGCCCAAGGTCCCCGCCCTCACCCATCGGCGGCTGCCCGAAGCTGTTCGAGCGCTGACGAGCCGTCTGCTGACCATCGAACGGGACGACGAACGCGAGCTCAAGGCGCTGCGCCGCACGCTGAAGCCGGTCGCCGACACGACCCTGTGGGCGCTGCTGGTCGACGTCATGGCTCTGGACACGAAGAAGCACGAGACGATCCTCGAGTTCATCGCCGAGCACGCCAACGGTTGAACCTCGCAGGTGGCCTCGATGCAGGAGGACGTCGCGGAGACGGTCGGATCGTGATCCAGCCGCGAGCGGTCGACGCGTCAGCCATCGACGCGTCGCACATCGACGCCTTCGAGCTGGCGAGCGCCCGGCTCCTCATGCGCCCGTTGACCTCGGCGTACTTGGCCGAAATGGTCGACCTCTACCGGGACCCTGAGGTGACCCGCTTCCTCGCGCCACTCGACGAGCCCGGCCACCGCCGCCGACTGGAGGAGTCGGAGCGCTCATGGGCCACCTGCGGGTACGGGCGAGCAGCCGTCCACGAGCGGTCGAGTGGTGCCTTTCTCGGTCGGACGGGCCTGCAGTACTGGCCGGAGTTCGAAGAGGTGGAGGTCGGCTGGGCGTTCCGGCGCGAGGTCTGGGGTCGCGGCTACGCGACCGAGGCCGCCCGCGCGTGGATCGAGTGGGGCTTCGACCACCTCGACGTGCCGTACCTCACCGCCAACATCCACCCCGAGAACACGGCCTCGCTCGCGGTGGCCCGCCGTCTGGGCATGGAGGCGCTCCGAGAGGACGTCTTCCACGAGATGCCCTCCATCGTCCACGCGCGCTTTCGCGACTCCAGGGCCTGAGCGGAGGCAATTCCGGCTCGTCCCGGCCCCCTGTCCCCAGCGCGCAACGGTATTACGGTAAGCACGTCGGCCTCACCGGCCAGCGGGCGCGGCGCCGCACCGGGGACCGGCCGACCAGCACCAGGAACCAACAGAGCGAGGGGGATCCATGACGACCACGAAGATCGGAACGACCGTCATCGACGGCGACGGGCACGTGCTGGAGGACGTCGCCGGGATCATCGAGCACATGCCGTCGCCCTACGCCGACATGGCAAGGACGGCAGCAGCGCTCCGGGCTGTGGGGACGATGGACATCTTCCCGCCGCTCGACCACCTCCATACCGGACGGGCCGTGGAGACCCCACCGCTGCGGAACCGGCGGCCCTTCGTCGGCCCGACGGAGTGGCTGGCGTTCCTCGACGACGTCGGCATCGAGCGGACGGTCCTGTACCCGACGCGCGGCCTGGCGTTCGGCCACGTCGTCAGCCTCGACTACGCGGCGGTGCTCGCGCGGGCCTACAACGACTGGGTGGCCGACACGTACCTACGCGCCGACGACCGCTTCCACGCGATGGCGCTCGTGCCGATGCAAGACCCCGAGGAAGCGGTGAAGGAGCTCCGCAGAGCGGTCACCGAGCTCGGGATGCTGGGAGCCATGCTGCCGAGCAACGGCCTTCCCCAGCTGCTCGGCGCCAAGTGCTACTGGCCCGTCTACGAGGAGGCGGAACGGCTGGGGTGCGCCCTCTCCGTGCACGGGGGTGCGCACGACGGCTTCGGCATGGACCACCTGAACATGTACGTCCCCGTCCACGCGCTCGGCCACCCCTGGGGGCTCATGGTCAACCTCGCCAGCGTCGTGTACAACGGGGTCTTCGACCGGTTCCCCGGCCTGCGCATCGCCTTCCTGGAGGGTGGGGTGGCGTGGCTGCTCATGTGCATGGAGCGGTTCCACGCGTCGCACGAGACCCACTTCCAGTACATCCCACCCGGCTGCTACGGCCTGGGGGAGGACCGCCGCCCGGACGAGTACATCGTCCAGCAGGTGAGAGAAGGGCGGCTCTTCGTCGGCTGCGAGACCGAGGAGCTGACCATGCCGTTCGCGCTGCGCAAGGTGGGCAACCAGGCGTTCTTCTACTCCTCGGACTTCCCCCACGAGGTGACCAACCAGTCCTGCATCCACGACATCCGCGAGCTGCTGGAGAGCGAGGAGCTGGCGGACGACGCGAAGAGCGGGATCCTCGCGCGCAACGCCGAACGGTTCTACCGGTTCGACGGAGCGCCACGTGGCTGAGTGCAAGGCGGCGGTGGTCACCGGCCCGAGCGAGCCGATCGCCATCTGGGACGTGCCGGTGCCCCCGCTCGAAGCCGGGGCGCTGCTCGTGCGCATCGACGCCTCGACGCTCTGCGGCACCGACGTGCACCGCTGGAAGGGCGACCTCGCCGATCACGGTGAGCCGTTCATCACCGGGCACGAGCCTTGCGGGTACGTGGAGGAGGTCGCCGGCGAGAAGGTGGACCTCCTCGGCGCTCCCGTGCGGCGAGGAGACCGCATCGTGTGGAGCTACGTGTCGTGCGGGCACTGCTACTGGTGCACGGTGGCGCTGCAGCCCTGCGTCTGCCCGGGACGGATGTCCTGGGGGCACAATCCCGCAGATCGGCCGCCGTACCTGCTCGGCAGCTGCGCCGAGTACATGTACGTCCCCCCTGCCTGTCAGATCGTGCACGTGCCCGAGGAGGTGTCCTCGGCCTCGGCCGCCGCAGCCGCGTGCGCCTACAGGACGGTCATGCACGGTTTCGACCGGCTCGGTGCCTTGAAGAGCCACGAGACGGTCGCGATCCAAGGCAGCGGCCCCATCGGGATCTTCGCAGCGGCGGTCGCACGAGACCACGGCGCCAAGCAGGTGCTCGTCATCGGGGCACCCGAGCACCGGCTCGAGGTGGCGAGGCGCATGGGCGCCGACGCGACGCTGGACATCGACACCGTGGACGACCCCGACCGCCGCGTGGAATGGGTGAAGGACCGCACCGAAGGCCGGGGCGCCGACGTGGTCCTGCAGGCTGCTGGGAACGCGGCGGTGCCCGAGGGGCTCCGCATGCTGCGGGCCGGCGGCCGCTACGTCAACATCGGCGCCGGAGGGACCGGGCTCCTGTCGGTCGACACGCTGCCCCAGGAGATGAGCCTGTTCACGGTGCGATCCGGCGAGCCGCGCCACTGGCTGCAGGCACTCGACTTCCTGGCCAGCCGACAGGGGACCTATCCCTTCGAAGAGCTGATCTCGCGCACCTACGGCCTGTCGGAGATCAACGAGGCGATGCGCGCGATGGCGGAGCTCGAGGTCATCAAGGCGGTCATCGACCCGACCCGCTGAGCGCGGGCGACGGCCGCGGAGCTGCCCTGCGCCGGTCGACGGGACGACCCGCCCGGCCCATGACCGAAGGCGGCGGGCCTCAGGTGTCGTGCAGCTCGGGGACGAACAGCTCGCCGGGTTCGAACCGTCGGCTCGTCATCCCCTGCTCGTGCGAGTACCTCGTGGCGGCCTCGAGCGCGGCCCGGTTCCTGCGCATGCCGTAGACGTAGGGGTTGCCGGCGAAGATCCGCCGCTCGCGCTCGACGTAGTGCGCCGCCCAAGCCTGGCTCACCGTCCTGGGGTAGCTCAGCCTTTCGACCGCCAGGTCCAGCGCGCGTTCGAACGCGCGAAACAGGCTCGCCGCAAGCCACGGATGGGACCGGTGCAGCTCCCCACGCACGGCGACGACGTGCATCATCGGGAAGATGCCGGTCCGGCGGAAGTACGCCTCCTCGACGGCCGGGAAGTCCGGGAACAGCCGATCGACGCCCTCGGTGGCCAACAGGTCCTCGGGGACCTCCTCGATCAGCACCAGCGCGTCCAGGTCACCCCTTCGGAACAGCCCTTCGACGTCGACGCCTGCCGGCGCCCTGCTGATCGACACCCCTGCCGGCTCGATCGGCAGCAGCTCCTCACGGTCGGTGCACCACTCGACGTCACGGGCCGAGACGCCGTAGTCGTCCTCGAGCATCCCGCGCACCCAGAGCATCGTGGTCGTCTGGTACATCGGGGTGCCGACCCGCCGCCCGACGAGATCTCTCGGACGCGTCACCCCCCGGTCCCGACGAACCAGGACGAACTGGTGACGGAACATCCGGTACGGGAAGACCGGGATGCCCACCAGGTCCTCGCCGCGATCCCGTGCGATCAGGTAGGACGAGAGGGAGAGCTCCGCTGCGTCGAACTCCCGCTCGTGCAGCATCCTACGGTGCCGGTCGAAGGCGTCGGAGATGCCGACCACCACCGCGTCGGCGCCTTCGACCTCGACACGGCCATCCAGGAGCGCGGCCGTCCTGTCGTACTCGCCGCACGCCAGCAGCACGCGAACCCGGGCGTCGTGCTCCGATCGCTCCACCTCAAGCGTCTCCCGCGACGCGTCCGGTGACCCTGGCTGCGAGGGTGTCGGGGTCGGGCAGCTCGTGGCCTCGCCATGCGACGTGGAGGTCCGGCCGCACGAGGAGGAGCGGGTACCCCTCGTAGACGGTCTCGGCCGCCTTCGACCGTACGTGGTAGGTGGCGAACGGCGCACCGAGCCGCCTGAACGCCGCCGCGAGGCCGTCAGCCTCTGCGGTGGGGGCACCGCGCAGCGCGAGCAGCGTGAAGCACCTGCCGAGGTGGTCGTGGAGCGCGTCGCCCTCGTCGAGCCACACGTGGGGAAGACGGGCCCCGGGCCAGGTGGTGGGCGCGTAGCAGAAGCTCTCGTCGTCGGGACCCTCACCAGGCTCGCTTGCGACGAGCGGCGACGGTGTGTAGCGATAGCCGAGCTCGATGCCGAGCAGGTCGTTGCTCCAGCGCTGTTCTTCCTCTGCGACCCGGGCGAGCTCGGCGCGGGCGCGCCTCCCCTCGGGCGTGTCGTCGGCGACCTCGGGTCGCCACGCCGCGCGCCAGCGCTCGCGGCCGACCGCCGCGCGACGGGACGCCCGCACGGCCCGCGCCCCCACTGGGCGGCGCTCGAGCTCGTAGGCGTCGAGCAGGCCCGGCCCACCCCAGCCGTGGAGCACCCCCGCCAGCTTCCAGGCCAGGTCGGTCGCGTCGGCGGCCCCGGTGTTCATCCCCAACCCCCCGGTGGGGATGACGAGGTGCGCGGAGTCCCCAGCGAGGAACACCCGACCCTCTCGGTACCGGTCGGCAAGCATCAGGCGCTGCGTCCAGAAGCCGACGTACAACGTCTCGTAGTCGAGTGGCCGTCCGATGATGGACTCGAAGATGCGCTGCATCGCCTCGGTGGACCCCTGCTCGTCGACGGTGGCGTGAAGGGAAAAGTGCCTCGTGTCGTCCTGGACGATCATGAAGGACCACTTGTCGTCGGCCATGTGGTAGTGGCGCCCCTTGTGCGGAAGCAGGTCGAAGAGCGCGTCGCAGCGAAAGAGCGCCTGGCAGAGGCGCCGGCGCGTCTCGCCCTGCAGCTCGATCCCGAGCTCCTGACGCACCACGCTCGCGCCGCCGTCGCAGCCTGCGAGGAACCTGCAGCGGACCTCCAACTTGCGCCCTGCGGGGTCCACCACGTCGGCGGTGACCCCGTCGTCGTCCTGGTGAAAGCCCACGAGCTCGTGGCCAAAGCGCACCGACACCCCGGGCGTCGCCTCGGCGATGCGGCGGAGCACCGGCTCGAGCGTGTACTGGGAGATCAGCTGGTAGGGCTCGAGGGGCAACGACCCGTCGTTCACCGCGAGGATCTTCTCCTTGTACTCCTTCACCGAGGGGTAGCGGTGGTGGACCAGCGGTGGATCGAGCACCGAACCGATGCAGATGAACACGTCCATCGGCACCCACTCCGGCAAGCCCGCGCGACGTACCTCGTCGGCGATCCCCATCC
>JAJYYT010000128.1 GCA_021800645.1 Actinomycetes bacterium | reverse complement strand
GAGATCATCCGTTCCGGGCTGAACGCCGCCGCCGACGAGATGAACGCCACCTTGATCCGCTCGGCGTACACGCCGGTGATCTACGAGATGAAGGACTGCTCGGTCGGCCTGCTCGACGACCGCCACCAGATCCTCGGCCAGTCCGCGGGGCTGCCGATCTTCCTCGGCAACCTCGAGGTCTGCGTGAAGCTCACGATCGAGCAGTTCGGGCTCGACTGGTTCGGCCCGGGCGACGTGGTCGCGATGAACGATCCGTACCTCCAAGGGACCCATCTCCACGACGTCACCGTCTTCGGCCCCATCTTCCACGCAGGACGCCTGGTCGGGTTCGCTGCGACGCGTGCCCACTGGCAGGACGTCGGTGGGCGGGACCCGGGTACCACGATGGGTTCGATCGAAGTGTTCCAAGAGGGCTTCAGGATGGGGCCGACGCGGGTCGTGAAGGGATACGAACCGCTTCCGGAATGGATGGACTTCCTTCGGCGTGCAAGCCGCTTCGGCTACGAACTGATGGGTGACTTCAGCGCCCAGGTGGCAGCGATCCGAACTGGTGAAGCGCGGGTGTCTCGAATGCTCGACCGGATCGGCGTCGACGTGTTCGAAGCAGCGAAGAAACGGATCTTCGAGCAGGCTGAGGCACTGGATCGTGCGGCGATCTCCGAGCTGCCCGACGGCACGTACCGGGCAGAGGGCTGGCTGGACAATGACGGCTACGGCGCGGAGCCAGTCCGGGTGTCCGTGGCGGTGACGATCGAGGGCGATCGCATGGTGGTTGACCTCGACGGCAGCGCGCGTTCGACGCGAGGTCCGATCAACTGCGGCTACGCCCAGACCGTCTCTGCCGTACGACTGACGTACAAAGCCCTCGTCAACACCCACCTGCCGGTCACCGGCGGGACGTTTGCGACGCTCGACGTCCGCGTGCCTGACGATTGCGTGTTCAATGCCAAGGAGCCCGCGGCCTGCGAATGGTACTTCACGGGCCTTGGGCTTCTTTGCGACCTCATCATGACGGCACTCGCGCCTGCGGTCGGCGACAGGGTGGTGGCGCCGCACTACGGCGACTCCATGGTCATCAACTTGAACGGCATCGACGCGAGCCGTGCGCGCCCGCTCTGGGTGGTGATCGAGCCCACCGCCGGCGGCTGGGGGGCCCATCCCGGCGGGGACGGAGAGAGCGCCCTGATCAATCTGACCAACGGCTCGTTCAAGAACATCCCGGTCGAGATCTACGAGAGCAAGTTCCCGGTCCGCATCGAGCGGTTCGCCATCCGAACCGACAGCGGCGGCCCAGGACGCTGGCGGGGAGGGTGCGGCGTCGTCCGCGCGTACCGACTGCTCGCCGATGGAAGCCTCTCCTTGTGGTTCGACCGATCGGTCACGCCCGCGTGGGGCCTGGAAGGCGGCATGCCTGCGACCGGGCCACGAGTACGCGTCGAGGGGCCCGGCGGACCCTGGGAAGGTCTCAAGGTGAATTGCCTCCCCCTGCGAGCCGGTGCTCTTGTCACGATCGAGACCGGAGGTGGTGGAGGGTACGGTCCCGCCCTGGAGCGGCCGCCGGCGGAGGTCGCGCGCGACGTCCGGGAGCGATACGTGAGCGCCGAGGGGGCGGCCAGGGATTACGGTGTCGTGGTCGACGCAGCGAGCCTTGACGTCGATGCGGCCGCGACCGAGCGGCTGCGGCGCCGTCTTGCAGCCGAGCCGACTGGACACGTCCCCCCTTCGGCGTCGGCACGACGCGAGCAGACGCGAGCAGCAGAGGAGGAGCGATGGCGAACGGGCTCGTGGCATCCGGCGTCTCCCTCGTCGGGGGAACGGAGCGGCCCGGGGAAGGCGACGGCTTTCGCGCCCGGGACCCTCGCTCGGGCGAGGAGACCGGGCCGGTGTTCCGCACAGCCGCGGCCGGCGAGGTGACCGAGGCGCTGTCGAGGGCACACGGCGCGTTCGCAGCGGCGCGAGGAGAAGCTCCTCTCGACGCGCTCTTGGCCGCTGCCGACCTCCTCGACGACCATGTGGCAGCGATCGTCGCCCAAGCGATGGAGGAGACCGGCCTGACCCAGGAGCGGCTGACCGGCGAGGTCGCGAGGACCTCCGGCCAGCTGCGGTTCATGGCCTCGCTCGCGCGCCGCGGCGAGCGGCTCGACGCGACGATCGACCGGGCCGACGCCGCGGCGGGGCGGCCGGACCTGCGCAGGGTCGGCATGCCGATCGGCCCGGTCGCCGTGTTCGGCGCGAGCAACTTCCCGATCGCCTTCAGCGTGCTCGGAGGCGACACGGCCTCCGCGCTCGCCGCCGGCTGTCCGGTCGTGGTGAAGGCCCACGAGTCGCACCCGGCCACCTCCGAGCTGTGCGGTCGGTTGATGCTGCGCGCGCTCGAGGACTGCGACCGTGACCAGGGCTGGTTCGCGCTCCTCCAGGGCCGTTCCCGCGCGCTGGGCCAGAGGCTCGTGACCGCGCCGCAGGTCCGGGCGGCGGCCTTCACCGGCAGCCTGCAGGGCGGGCGTGCGCTGTTCGACGCCGCGAGCCGGCGCCCCGACCCGATCCCCGTCTACGCCGAGATGGGCAGCCCGAACCCCCTCTTCGTGACCGCCGCGTCCGCCAGATGCCGTGCCGGCGAGATCGCCGACGCGCTCGCCACCTCGCTGAGCGGATCAGCCGGGCAGCTCTGCACGAAACCGAACCTGATCGTGCTGCCCGAGGGGCCCGAAGGAGAAGCGCTCGAGCGCGCCCTTGCCCGGGCGTTCGGCGAGCGGCCCGTGCACCCGCTGCTCAACCGAAGCGTGCGCGACGGGTTCCTCGCCTCGATCCGTGCCGCCTCGGCGCTCGAAGGCGTCGCGCAGCTCGGCTCGCAGGCGAAGGTGCCAGAGGGCGGCACCGCCTCGGACGCCGAGGGGTCCTTTGCCGTCCCAGGCGCCCTGCTCTCGGCCTCCTTCGAGGCGCTGGTCTCCCACGAGACGCTGCGAAGCGAGCACTTCGGCCCCGCAGGAGTGGTGGTGCGCTGCCGCGAGGAGGCGTTCGTCGCCGTCGCAGAGGCCCTGGAGGGCAGCCTCACCGCGACGGTGCACCTCGAGCCCGAGGACGCCCCGAGGTGGTCGTCGTTCGTCCGGCTCCTGGCCGCCAAGGCCGGGAGGGTGATCGTGAACGGCGTGCCGACCGGAGTGGCCGTGGTGCGGGCGATGCACCACGGGGGCCCCTACCCGGCGACGACCTCGGCTCGCGACACTTCGGTCGGCGCGGCGGCCATCGACCGCTTCCTCCGCCCGGTGTGCTTCCAGGACGTGCCGGACGTGCTCCTGCCTCCTGCCCTCCAGGACGCCAACCCGCTTCGGATCTGGCGGCGGGTGGACGGCGAGCTCACCGCGCCAACGCCGCCCGCGTAGCCCCGGGGCTCGCCGGCCGCCCTGCGCCCGCCGCATCGGAGAGGTGCTGGCGGCTCAGCGCCGCTCGCGCTCAGGGGCCAGCAGCTCGAGGAGCAGCTCACCGGCAATCAAGTCCTGACCCGCGGTCCCGACGGACTTGAAGATCGTCCGCGCCGCACCAGCGTAGGGAGATTCTCCACGAACGACCGCGTCGAGGGAAACCAGTGTCGTCTCGCTCTGCAACGCTCTCGACTCGAGCGCCGCCAGGACGTCGCCTGCCTCACGAAGTGCCATCTCGACGCTGTCCACGACCGTCATCGCTCCATCGAAGGTCGCAGCGTCGAGCTCCCGGGCGCTGGGCTCGTGCGAACCGACGGCATTGACGTGAACCCGCGCTGGCAGCAGCGATCCGTCGAAGATCGGGGTACGGCTCGTCGTGCACGCACAGACGAGATCGGTGTCGGCGACCGCGTCGGAGGAGACCGCCTCGGCGTCGACACCCGACGCGCGCAGGCAAGCGGCCAGTGGCTCGGCGGACTCGGGCGTGCGGCCCACGATGCCCACCCAAGCGATGTCGCGGACGAGCCGCATCGCCTCGACGTGGCGTACCGCCTGTGGCCCGGTCCCGAACACGACGAGACGCGACGCGTTGGCGGCCGCCAGGTACTTGGTCGCCACCGCGGACATCGCCGGCGTCCGAAGCGCCGTGACCCCGGCGGCGTCGACCAGCATCACCGGCGTCATCTCGGGGAGCTCGAAGACGACCAGCACACCCTGCAGGCGCGGGCGATCACGCGCGACACCGTCGGGAAGCACCGAGGTGACCTTGACCGCCAACGCGGCGCGGTCCCACCCCGGCATGAGCAAGAGCTGCCCCTCCCCGACTCGATGCACGACGCGGGCAGGCTCGACCACGTCCCAGCCTCGGGCGAGGCGCTCTTCGATTGCAGAGATGCAGCGCGCCATCACCTCGGGAGACTGCAGCTCGTCGGCCGACACGAACCGAACGTCGCTGGAGGTCCTCACGAGAGGCCCACTCGGAACCGTTGTGCGGATGGGGAGAGCCCGCGCGAGGGGTTCACGAGCTCGGCCGCCTGCCAGGCATTCGCGCACCTGTACGTCAGCACGCGCAGCTGTGCGTCAGTACTCGACCGTGACAGCACCGTTCTGTCCTTCGCCGCCACTGGGCCCGGGACTTCCCGTACCACCCTTCAACGCGCCAGCACCGACGAAGGGGGTCACCGGCCTGCGTGCCACCCCGCCAACGCCACCGCCATCGTGGCCCGCCTGGCCGCTTGCGCCTCTGTACGCGCTCTTCGGCGCGCCTTCCCCGAGGAAGCCCCCACCGGCGCCGCCGTCGAGCACGCAGGCCGGCCCAGCGCTCCTACCGGTGGCGCACGACGGGCTCGGCCGCGTGCCCGCGCCACCTCCACCTCCATACGCGCCGGCGCCTCCCGCGCCGCCGGGCTGGCCCCAGTGGCAGGCCGCGCCGCCACCGCCACCACCGCTGAAGGGCAGCCCACTTTCACCCGCTCCTCCGCAGCGCACGCCACCTCGCCCCCCAGGTCCCCCGTACCCTGCCCCGCCGGCGCCAGGGCTTTCGCCCCGCGCGCCCTGGCCACCGGCTCCGACCACGACAGTGAGCGCCTCACCAGGCCTGACACAGCCGTAGAAGCGGAGCGTGCCGACTGCGCCGGGCACCTTCGAGGACAGAGCGCAGGCGTTGGACCGCCCGCCGGCCACGGGGACAAGGACCGCTACCTCCGCCCCGCTCCCACCGTTGCCACCCGAGCCGGAGCTGCCGTACCCGGCGTCGAGCGTCACGCCACCACCACCGCCGCCGCCCCCGGTGGCGACGAGCAGGAAGCGGCCGGGTCCAGCCAGGGCCGACGCCCCACCCCCGCCGCCCCCGGCTCCCCAGCACTTTTGGAGAGCCTCGCAGGTGTACGCGGCACCTTGCCCGTCCCCGCGGACCCATCCGGCGTCACCGCCTCCTCCAGACCCGCCGAGAACCGACACCGACAAGATGCTTCCCGCAGCCGCGCTCGGCACGACGAAGCGGTAGCGGCCAGGCTTGTCCCAGGTCAGCAGACCCATGCCCTTGGACGCTTGCACCCCGTCGGTCCGCGCGTGGCCCGAGCCGAGGCTCGAGGCGCTGGACAGCGCCTTTGCGCCTGCCGGAGCGGGCCACCCGGAGAACCCTGCAATGGCTACGCTGACACCTCCCGCGAGAGCCAGCCATCTCTTCAGTCGCGCTGCAAACCGGCCTCGGCGATCGGGCCGCGACCTACCCAGCGAGGGACGCACCATTGCTCGCAAACTACCAACTCCTGAGTGGCATCCTCAAAGCCGAGAACCACGAGGAACGCGCCGGCGAACGGCTGGAGGGCCATGGTCGCGCTCGCCAGCGGATGCTTCGCGGCGCCGAGCTACGCGATCTTCTCCATGCCTTCTCCATGATGCCAACCGGCTCAATGCCCGCTGCGGGTCGGCGAATGAGCACCCTCACGCCCCCCGGCAAGATCGACCCTGCCAGGTCGCGAGTCGTCCCGGCGGCTCGCCGATGCCGACCGCAGGACGTTGCCGTGCCGGTGACGGGTGGTGCTGATGGCCTTCTCGTGCGCCCACCGCAGCATCTCGTAGCGTCCGAGCGCGACCAGTGGCTCGACGTCCAGCTCCAAGCATGCGTCGAGCAGAGCCAGCCGCAGCTGCGGTGTGCAGCCGACCAGTCGGACCCGTTCCGGTCGTTGCGCGTGCATCCTCCTTACGAACTCCTCGTCGGACTCCTGTCGAACCGCCCCGGCCAAGCGCTCGGACACCTCCGGTGGCGCCGACACCTCGACGTCGACACCGAGGTGGCCAGCGACGAGCAGTGACAGCTCGAGCACCTG
>JAJYYT010000127.1 GCA_021800645.1 Actinomycetes bacterium | reverse complement strand
CCCACGCCTCAGCCTCGGCGATCTCGTCTTCGCTGAATGCTCCCTCGTCTCGCTCATACGCGGCAACGGCGGCCAGGCCTGCACACAAGGTGAGCTCCTTTCGCGCCGTGGTGGCCAGCCACCCGCTGTACGTCGTCCCAGCCGCCTTGGCCGCTTCCTCGATGGAGGCATCGAGATCCGGAGGGATGGAGATCGAACGCTTCTTCCGGACAGCCACGTCAGATGTGGTAGCACAGGCGTAGGACAACGTGCCCCCGAACGCCCCGACCGTGCCTGAGAGCCGACCCATTTCGTCATCCCGCCCGACCTGGCGACGTATCCCCGATCGCCGGGTGGGCTAGACGGCCACGACCGTGACGACGTCCTCAAGTCCACCGAAGTCAGCGCCGTTGCGCGTGTAGAGCGGCAAGTCGGCCGCGGCGGCAGTCGCGGCGATCAACAGATCGACCGCTCGTCCGCCCCGCGCTTTTCGACCCGTCGACGCCACTGCTGAGTAGACGCGTCCGTATGCGCGCGCTGCGGCCGTGTCGAACGGGATCGCATCGAACGTCGCCTCGGTCCGCTGCAGGCGATCCTGTCGAACCCCGCGCTCCTTGGCATCAGACGCGACATGGGGTCCTGCCGCCAGCTCGGCAAGAGTCAACGCGCTGATGGCCAGCTCGATCGGCAGTCCTTCTGGATCGAGCCGTTCGAGGTCGAGCACCACCGAGGTGTCGATGAGTCCGCGCGCCGGGCGCTCAGCCACGGGGTTCGGCGTCTTGCGAAGCGACTGCGTCAAGATCCCTTCGGAGAAGCTTGTAGTCGACCTGGGGAGCCCCCCGGAACATGGCCATCGCGGCCTCCGTGCGGACGAACCGACGTCTGCGCAATGGCGTCAGCTCTCCGACCGGCGTGCCGTTGCGCATGACGACGTACGTCTCACCCTCGTCGAGTCCGCGCATGATCTCTCCGCTGTCGTTGCGAAGCTGGCGCTGATTGATCTCCTTCATTCGACCCATCGTAGCACTCGGTGCTACGCATTCGAGTGCCTGACGGCACTCTGACGGTCAGCGCATGCGAGCCGCCTGATGCTTGCCGTGGACGTCAGCAGGTGGGCTGCAAGGTGCGATCGCCGGCCCAGGCCTTGCCTAGGCCTTGACCGCACGGGTCATCGAGCTCGCGGAACTTGCGGACTCCGTGGCCGAAGGACACAGCGGTTGCGGACACGACCCGGCGGTCCGTGAACCTCCGGTGGCAGGAGATGGTCGCCGACGCCTCCGCAAGCGGTGCTCACTCCCCAGTCCGCATCTTCGCCTCTGGCGAAGGAACCGTGAGCAAGGTCGGATTCGGTCGGATTCGGCCGAGCTCACCTCCATCGGCTGAGCTCAGTGGAGGGGGTGGCAGCGACCGGTGCAAGCGGCGCGTCGTACCATGTCGTGAAGTGCAAAGGCCGTCGCCGTGGCAAGGACATGAACCCTCTCAGACCCGCTGACCGTCAGTCCCTGCTTGCCTGGTACGGAGCACGTGGGATGGTGAACGCAGAGGGCACGATCGAAGCCCACAGCGAGGAGGATCGCCAGTTCATCACCCGGGTCCACGCCATGTCCTCGGGACACCGGGCGATCCAGCGTGAGCTGATCGAGCACTACGGCGACGTGGGCGTGCGCGAGCTGGTAGCCGAACTGAACGCCGCGGATTCGGACCCTCCCGTGACGGCCACGGAACCAGCGCCATGACGACACCGGGCGGCCTTCGCAGGGGCCAGCGGATCCGTATGGGCGCTCAGTCCGATCGCCGCGCCTGCGAAGCGCCCGCACCGGCCTACTCGGATGTCAGCGTGCGAGGACGTCGCAGAAGACGAAACCGTCTCGCTGCGTGACCTCTCCGATCGTCACGTCGATCGGAGCGGAGAACCCGGGGCCGTCCCAGACGAAGGTATGGAACTCGCCGTGCTCGCCGCACGGATCGACCACGGAGGGAAGCGACGCCACGAACGCGCCGTCGTAGTCCCGTCCGACGAGCTCCCAGGGCATGCACCGGGGATCGACGCAGGTCACCACCGCACGGATCCCTGCCTCGACGATCTCGCGGGCAACCTCGCCGCTGCGACGTCCCCAGAGCGGGAAGACCGGTGTGACCCCAATGTGGCGAAGGGACCGCTCTCGATAAGCACGCACGTCCTCGAGAAAGAGGTCGCCGAAGACGACCCGGGTGATGCCGTCGGCTGCGGCGACGCGCGTAGCCGCTCCCATCCGCTCCTCGTAGACCGCGTTGGGGCACGGGGCGGGGATCTCGACGACGTGCAGAGGAATGCCGAGGCGATCGGCCTGCGCCTCGAGCAACGACCTCCGCACGGCGTGCATCGCCACACGGTCTGCATGGGCGTTGACGGTCGTGAGGAGGCCCCGCACCTCGAGGGTCGGGTCCAGGCGCACCGTGTGCAGCGCCAGCGCGCTGTCCTTCCCACTGCTCCAGCTCATCCATGCGGGCTCCGGAGGGAGGGTGGCGCAAGACGTCATGCCCTTGGATCGTACGTCGGGTGCCGTGCTAGGCCCCCCATGGGTGGCCGGCTCTCGGCGCTCGACTCGCGCACCGGACCCGTGCAGATCGGCGTACGGTGTCGACGACGCGTCGACGCGAGGAGGTGCGCCGTGTCAGACCCCGGTTCCGCCCCGGGCGGGAACCATCCGAGCCGCCGGGAACGCATGCTGGGCGGTCTCCGGCGCGACGCCGGCGTCGACGCGGGTGTCGGAGAGCGGGCAGCGGACGAGGTCGCTCGGGCGACGAGGGCCGAAGCGCTCGAAGTGGTCCCGACCCGTCTCGAAGGAAGCCGCGCGCTCGTCGGGCACGTGCTCGGGATGCACCGCTCCCTTCCTGCCGGTCATCTGCACGGCCCGCGCGAGGTTCCAGTGCTGCTCTACCTCTTCGCCGACGGTCTCGCGATCCGCCCAACCGATGACGCACCGATGTCGTCCGTGCCCGTCTTGGGACTGCACATGCTCCTGCCTCCGCTCGCCGTCGCGCGCTGGGTCTACAAGGCGGGACGGATCGAGCACGCCAACCTCGACCTCATGAAGGACGCGCAACGCTTCGCCGACTCCCTCGCGACGTGGACCATCGACGACTTCGCGGCAGCTGACGAGAAGCTCGACGTCCACCGCACCACCGAGCTGTCCGGACCGATCCACGTCTACGAGCACCTGGGCTTTGCCCATGTGTGGGTTCCGCCCCACCTGGCTCCAAGTGACGCGGGTGCAGGCGTCGCCGCGGCTGAAGGGACCGCCGCGCGTGCAGGCGCTGCGGCCGCCGAGGAGAGCGCGAGCAAGGCGGCGCCCCGACTGAAGAGCGCGCTCCCGGCGTCGTCAGAGGCATTCGTGAAATTGTGGCAGCTCTTCGCGCTGGTGCAGTGGCCCGAGGGATTGCGAACGGACGTCCCGCACGCACCACCAACACCCTCGCACCCGTAGCTGGGACGATCACGAGAGACCGCGAGCGAGCGGCAGCGTGCACGTGAACGCCTCCTCCTGGGTGCCGTAGAGGCGACGGAGCTCCAAGCGGCACTGCGATGCGGCCTGCTCCGTGGACTCGCAGGCGGCGACGAGCTGCTCTCGTGAGGGGGCGCTCACCGAGACGTACCCGGAGAAGCGGAAGGATCCGTGACCGTCGGCCACCTCCTGCTCCCGCCTTTGGGCGACCTCTGCCTCCCGGGCCCTGCGGGCGGTGGCGAGGAAACCTCCCCTTCGCCGCAGCTCTGCGTCTGCGACGTCCGCGGTGCGTGCCCGCTCCACCTGACGTAGCGCCCGAGTCGGACTGAGCGGCTCCATCACGACCGCGAGCGTCCGGCGTACCGATCCGAGGAGCAGGGGGCCGAGGAACTCGGGACCCACGTCGAGCCGCGGCCACTCGGCGACCCAGTACGTCGCGTGCCAGCCGCCGTCTGCCCGGAGCGCCCCCCACTCGGCTTCGGTGGCGAGGGGCCATGGCCAGGCGACGTTGCACGGCGGACAAGCGCTCGCTCGTAGGGAGTCTCCCCCGATCGCACGTCGAACGAGCGCGGCGATCGCGCGCTCGTCCAAGACACGCTCGACCGGGATGTCCGCACCAGCCAATTGCTGCGCCAGTGATGCGACCTCGCGAGCGAGCAGCGAGCATGCCGCACGAGCGCCACCCCCGAGCGACCGCACCGCCCGCGCGGCGGCGCCGGTCTCACGCAGCTGGACGGCGAGGTGCACCTCGTGCTTGCACGTCTCACCGCCGGCGCGCTGGAGCAGCTCGAGGTACGAGCGCCTCGCCGGCGCCTCCGAGGGGAGGACTCCGCGCTGTGCGAGGTGCGCGTCCACGGCAGCTCCGTCATCGGGGAGCGTCGCGGCCAACCACTGGATCCGGTGCACCATGGAACGCTCCCGGGCAACGGAGCTCAGCACCGACGCCCAGGAGGCGACGCGACGCTCCTTCTCATTGTTCGAGAGCAGGGCGAAACTGTGCCCGAGAAGCTCCATCACGGCGGTATAGGTCCGGGCTCGAGGGTCGTAGACGACGCCGAGCGACGGACTCCCGTCCCTCGCAGTGAAGCCGAAAATCTCCAGGCCGGCAAACACACCCCGGATCGCGCTCCTGCGGGCACGGGGGGCGGTGCCGGGACGGGCGGTGCCGGGACGGGCGGTGCCGGGACGGGCGGTGCCGGGACGGGCGGTGCCGGGACGGGCGGTGCCGGGACAGGGAGCGCCCTCCGGGCCTATGCACTGCCCTGCCTTCTCGACCCCCGCGCGCCACCGGTGCCCTCCAGCCAGTCCCCCCGCTCCCCATCGCACGACGGTCGGCAGCCACTGCTCCGCAGTGCGACCCGCGACGGGCCACCACGCGACCGCGACGCAGCCCGCGACGATCACGACCGAGACGGCGATGACCGGTCCCGTGGGTCGACGATGGAGCAGCGCGATCGCGAGGATCACTCCGAGCGCAACGATCGCGATCTGACCGCCGCGCCATCCCGCGATCAACCCGCGCCGCTCGAGCGGCCCGAAGCGGTATCTGGCTCGTGTCCCGGCCATCTCAGCTTGGATCCGGCGGCTCGTGCAGCGGCTCGTGCAGGGGCTCGTGCAGGGGCCCGGGGGGCGGCTCGTGGGGCGGCTCGTGCAGGGGCCGGTGCAAGGGCGCGTGGGGCGGCCCGTGCAGGGGTCCGTGCAGGGGTCCGTGCAGGGGCTCGTGGCGACGCTCGTACGGGGGCTCCGCGAACGCTCCACTTCCCGCAGGCGCTACAAAGGGGGCCGCATGTGGACCCTCGAAGGTCCCGCCGTCCGAAGGGATCAAGCCTGACTCCCAAGCTCCCCAGTCGTCCTTTCGGCCCGGCTCGAAGCGGCTCAACGGCTCTGTGCCACCCCACAACGGGGAAGCGACCCCGGGGATCACGCCGCCGTACCCGTCGGGCGTGACGTGGTGCGGCTGGTTTCCGGACTCGAGCGCGGCGATCACGCTGTCGGGTGACCCCTCCCACGCCGGGATTGTCCCCTGCGGCACCGTCAGGTCCCCCGAGGGCAGCCACTCGCTCGGCATGGGGCCAAGGGGCAGCGGGAAGCCGCCCTTCGCGTCGTCGGCGCCAAGCACGGCCGGAGCCCACGCCCCGGCGCCAGCTCCTGCCTCACCGGCTACGAGCCCTGCCGCACCGGCCGCCGTGCTGCTCCCCCTGCTCCCCGCCGAGGATTGCGGGCCGCCGGACGGCGACAGGTCCAGCGGCCCGAGCGGTCCGGGCGAGGCGGAGTTGTCGCCCTCTGTCGAGCCGGGGGTGCCGGGATCTGCTGTCGTGCCGGTGCCCGGCACCCCGGGTGTGAACCCCTGGGGGGCTGTTTCTCGATGCGCCCCGTGCTCGCGCGCCTGGCGCAGCGCGAAGCCGACCGCACTGTCGGGCGCCCGCCCCCAGGCATTGCGAACGCGCTGCCGTGCTCCCTCGAGCTGCATCGCGGCGCCGACCTCGGCGAGCGGGATCAGGCGGAGCAACGTGAACGGCGTGAACGCCGCGAGCAGGAGGAGAGCGCCGCCCGCGAGGACGGTCGCAAAGCCCTTCCCAGAGCTCACGGCTCCGACCGCGAGTGAGAGCACCGCGACGACCACGAATTTGGACAGGACGAGCGCCGCCAGCGTCTCGACGAGCCGCCTGCACCAGTGCGAGACCGCGGGCCACACGAGGCTCGCCAAGGCGAGGGGAAGGAACAGCGCAGCCGCGTAGATCGCTGCCGAGCGCACGAGCAGCTCGAGCCACAGCGCGAATGCGCCCGCCACGATCAGCAACGCGCCGAT
>JAJYYT010000126.1 GCA_021800645.1 Actinomycetes bacterium | reverse complement strand
GCCACGAGGGCACGGGGGAGCCCATCTCGGCCATGCGGGGGATCGATGCGAGCGACGTCACGGGCATGATTCCCGGCAGCACCGGCCTGGTGAGCCCCCGCCTGGCAAGATCCTCCACGAGCTCCGCGTACTGCACGGCGTCGAAGAAGAACTGCGTGATCGCGAAGTCCGCGAGCGCGAGCTTCTCCGCCAGCCGCCCCCGGTCGGCCTCCATGTCGGGCGACGTGGGGTGACCCGCCGGATGCGCCGCGACCCCGATCGAGAACCCTCCGATCGCGCGGGCGAGCTCGACGAGCTCGATCGCATGGTGCAGCTCGCTCGGGCTTCCCCGATCTGTCGGGAGCGGGTCGCCGCCCAGAGCCATGAGGTTCTCGATGCCCGCCTTGCGGTACTCGACGAGGATCTCGGCGAGCTCGAGACGGCTGTGGCCGGTGCACGTCAGATGCGCCATGGGGGTCAGCGTCGTCACGTGCAGCATGGCCGTGACGAGGTCGAACGTGCGCTTCCGGGATGCGGCGCCACCCCGGTAGGTGACCGAGACGAAGGAGGGCTGGAGCGGCTCGAGCTCGTGGAGGGTCCGGATGAGCGTCGCCTGCTCGGCATCGGAGCGCGGGGGGAAGAACTCGAACGACCAGGTCTTCCCCGTGCTGAGGAGCTCGGTGATCGGTGCCATTGGTCTGATGCTACGGGACGCTAAGGGATGCTACGGCGCTCGCTC
This sequence comes from Actinomycetes bacterium, assembly GCA_021800645.1. The sequence continues at coordinate 5,572 of JAJYYT010000126.1, read as the reverse complement.
GGCAGCGAGCACGCAGTTGCGCAGCAGCATCGCCCGCGTCATCGGACCGACCCCGCCGAGGCGGGGCGTGATCCACCCCGCGACCTGCGCCACGGACTCATCGAGATCGGAGAGGAGCCGGCGTCCTTCGAAGCTCGTGCCGGCGCCGACGACCGCCGCACCCGGCTTCACCATGTCGGCAGTGACGAGCCCCGCGCGCCCGGCGGCCGCGACGACCACGTCCCCGCTCCGCACGAGCCCGGCGAAGTCGTCGACCCCGGTGTGGACGACGGTGACCGCGGCGTTGCAGCCGGGCCGCTTGGACGCGAGCAGGAGCGCCAGGGGTCGCCCGATGGTGAGCCCCCGGCCGATCACGACCGCGTGCCTTCCTTCGACGGGGACCTGGTAGGCCGCAAGCAGCTCGACGATGCCGATCGGGGTGCAAGGCAGCACGCCGGCGTGGTTCGCGACGAGGTGCCCCAGGTTCACCGGGTGGAGCCCGTCCGCGTCCTTGGCGGGGTCCACCGCCAGCAGCACCCGCTGCTCGTCGATCCCCGGGGGAAGCGGCAGCTGCACGATGTACGCGTGCACGCGCGAGTCGCTGTTGAGCCGGGCGACGGCGGCTTCGATCTCCTCCTGGGTCGCGCTGGCCGGAAGATGCTCGTGGACGCTTCTGATCCCGACTTCGGCGCTGTCGGCGATCTTCATCTCCACGTAGCGCGTGCTCGCAGGGTCGTCGCCGACCAGGACGGTGCCGAGCCCCGGTTGGACGCCGCGGGCTGCGAGGAGCCCCACGCGCCGGGCCAAGTCCGCCCGGACCTCGGCCGCCACTCGCTCACCGTCGAGCAGGGTGGCCGTCAATGCCGGAAGTGGCGCTCGCCGGTGAGCACCATCGCGATCCCCGCGGCGTCCGCAGCGGCCACGACCTCGCCGTCACGCACGGAGCCACCGGGCTGGACCACCGCGCTGACGCCCGCCCGGGCGAGCACCTCGAGCCCGTCCGGGAACGGGAAGAAGCCGTCGCTCGCTCCCGCGCCGCCCGCAGCGCGGCGACCCGCCTTCTCGACGGCCAGCGTCGCCGCGGCGACACGCGACTGCTGACCGGCGCCGACGCCCACGGCTTGCCGGCCCGAGACCACGACGACCGCGTTGGACGTCGTGCGCCCGCAGAGCCGCCACGCGAGCACCAGATCCGCCCACTCCGAGCGGCTCGGCTGCCGCTCCGTCGCGACCTGCCAGCGCCGCGGAGACCTGGTGAAGACGTCGCCGTCCTGCACGAGAGCGGCAGCGCCCAGCGTGCGGACCTGACGCCCGGTCTCCTCGGGCGCCGGCGCAGACAAGAGACGGGTGGCCTTGCGCCGGGCCACGAGCCGCTCGAGCGCGCCGGAGGTGAACGCGCCGGCCACGATCACATCGGCTTGAGGCCCGGCAGCCACCGCCTCGGCGACCTCGTCGGTCACCTCGCCGCGCAGCGCGACAATCCCGCCGAACGCGGCGACCGGATCCCCCTCGAGCGCTCGCGTGTAGGCCGCGGTGAGGTCGTCCGCGACCGCCGCCCCGCAGGGGTTGGCGTGCTTGACGACGACGGCCGCCGTTCCGCTTCCTGCGTCCTCGGCGAGCTCGTGGACCAGTCGCCACGCGGCGTCCGCGTCGAAGATGTTGAGGTAGGAGAGTGCCGTGCCGGCGTGCTGGACGACCCCGTCCCACCATCCCGGTCCCGACCGATAGCGGGCCCCGTGCTGGTGCGGGTTCTCTCCGTACCGGCAGACCTCTGCTCGCTCGAGCGTCAGATGCAGGGTGGGAGGCAGCGGATCGTCGCCGTCCAGCCACGACACGATCGCCGCGTCGTACGCCGCGGTGTGCGCGAAGGCGCGTCGCGCGAGGTGTCGCCGCGTGTCGAAGGAGAGCTCGCCCGTCGCCTGGAGCTCGGCGAGCACGCCGGCGTAGTCATCCGGCGACGTCACCACGCCCACGTGCGCGTGGTTCTTCGCAGCGGCGCGCACCAGCGCTGGCCCGCCGATGTCGATCATCTCGATCGACGGCGATGCCGTGAACGGATAGAGGTTGCACACGACCAGGTCGATCGGCGCGATGCCCTGCGCGTCGAGATCGGCCAGGTGCTCGGGCACCGACCGGTCCGCGAGGATGCCCCCGTGGATGCGGGGATGGAGCGTCTTCACACGGCCTCCGAGCATCTCCGGCGAGCCCGTCACCTTTGCGACCTCCAGGTGGGCGATCCCAGCCTCTTCGAGCGCCCGACCGGTGTTGCCGCTGGCGACCAGCTCCCAACCGAGCTCACTGAGGCCCCGGGCCAGCTCGACGAGGCCGGCCTTGTCGTAGACGGAGACGAGTGCCCTCATCCCGGCGTCACCGAGTCGACCCCATCGTCGCGGCGTCAACGGCGCTTGCGGCGTCACCGGCGCGGCCGAGCTCTGCGAGCACGCGGAGGATCGTCGCCGGGTAGATACGGCGTTCGACCTCCTTGATCCGCTCGTGCAGCGCGGCCTCGGAGTCTCCCGGGAGGACCGCCACCTCCTCTTGGGCGAGGACGGGGCCTGCGTCCACAGCGGCGATCGCGACGTGCACGGTGCAGCCCGTCGTCGTCACCCCGGCGGAGAGCGCGTCGGCGACCGCGTGCCAGCCTGGGAACGCTGGCAGCAGCGACGGGTGGGTATTGAGGATCCGTCCGGGAAAGGCTGCGTGCACCTGCGTGCCAAGCACCGTGCCGAAGCCTGCCATGGCCACGAGGTCAACGCCGCGGACGCGGAGCGCCCGCGCGAGCGCCTCGGTGTATCGCTGCCGGTCGAACGCCGGCCCGAAGCCGCCGAATTCCCTGCGATCGCAGAGCACCGCTTCCACTCCCGCCTCCGACGCGAGCGCCAGCGCGGGGCAGGGACGGTCTGCGAGCACCACTGACACGGGGATCCCGGCCTCCACCACGGATCGCAGGATCGTCCCCGTCCCCGAGACGAGAACGGCGACGCGAGCCAAGCTCAGCCCAGCTCCTTCACGATCTCGACCATGCGCACGCCGGCCTCCGTCGGATTCTGTGCTACGTCTGCGCCTGCCTGCGCGAGCGCTTCCATCTTCGCCTGCGCGGTGCCACTCGAGCCGGAGATGATGGCTCCGGCGTGTCCCATCTTGCGCCCCGGCGGGGCGGTCACCCCAGCGATGTAGCACACGACCGGCTTGGTCACGCTGCTCGAGATGAACTCCGCCGCCCGCTCTTCCTCCGACCCGCCGATCTCACCGATCATCATGACCGCCTTCGTGTCAGGGTCGTCCTGGAAGGCCGCCAAGCAGTCGATGAAATTGGTACCCGGCACCGGGTCGCCTCCGATGCCGACGCAGGTCGTCTGCCCGACGCCTTGCTGAGACAGCTCGTGCAGCGCCTGGTAGGTGAGCGTCCCCGAGCGGCTCACGATCCCGACCGGGCCCCCGGGGAGGGCGATGTCGCCCGACGTGATGCCGATATTGCACTTACCTGGAGAGATGATGCCCGGGCAGTTGGGCCCGAGCAGCCGGGTCCCCGGGTGCCTTTCGGCAAGGAGGTTGTAGGCCCGAGCCTCGTCGTGCGCGGGGATCCCCTCGGTGATGCAGACAATGAAGGTGATGCCGGCCTCCGCCGCCTCGAGTATGGCTGCGGCCGCGAACGGCGGAGGCACTGAGATGAAGGAGGCCGTGGCGCCGGTGGACTCGACCGCCTCGGCGACGGTTCCGAAGATCGGGATGCCCTCGATCACCTCACCCCCGCGCCTGGGGTTCGTGCCTGCCACCACCTTGGTGCCGTACGCACGGTTGCGCAGCCCGTGGTACAGGCCCTGGCTGGTCGGGCTCACGCCCTGCACGACGACGGTGGTCGCCTCGTCGACGAAGATGCTCACGCTCGCTCCTCACTCGCTCGCCTTGCGGTCCCTCGCTGCTCGCCCGCCCGCCCCTCGGCGGCAGCCGCCATGGCCACGGCCCGACGCGCCGCCTCCAGCATCGTCGACTCGGCCACGAGCCGGTCGGAGAGGTGCGGCGCGAGCAGGGCGCGGCCTTCCTGGGCATTGGTGCCGTCGAGCCGGAGCACGATCGGCGAGTGGAGCTCTACGCGGCCGAGCGCTTCGATCACGCCCTTTGCGACCTCGTCGACGCGCGTGATCCCGCCGAAGATGTTGACGAAGATCGCCCGCACGGAGGGGTCGGCGTTGATCACCTCGAGCGCGGCTGACATGACGTCGGCGTTCGCACCGCCGCCGATGTCGAGGAAATTGGCAGGCTGGCCGCCCACCTGGTTCACCACGTCGCAGGTGCTCATCGCCAGGCCGGCCCCGTTGGCGATGATCCCGACGTCGCCCGAGAGGCCGATGTAGTTGAGCCCCTTCTCCTTCGCCATCCTCTCCCGAGGGTCCTCGGTCTCGGTCGCCGCGTACTCGTCCCACTCGGGATGGCGGAACTGCGCGTTGTCATCGAGCGTCACCTTGGCGTCGAGCGCATGGACGCGTCCCTCGGTCGTGAGGATCAGAGGGTTGATCTCCGCGAGATCGCAGTCGCCCTCGACGTAGCACCGGTAGAGCGCGACAAGCACCTCGGCCGCCGGCGCCCGGGCCGCGTCGTCGAGCTCGGCCTCGCCGACCCAACGGCGAGCGGTGTCGAGGTCGAGCCCGGTCACGGGGTCGACGTGGATGCGGGCGATCGCGCCGGGGTCCGTGGCGGCGACCTCCTCGATCTCCACGCCACCCTGGGCGGACAGCATGCCGAGATAAGTCTTCGCCGGCCGGTCGAGCGTGAAGCTCGCGTAGTACTCCTTCGCGATGTCCGATGCGTGCTCGATCCAGACCCGGTGGACGACGTGCCCCTTGATGTCCATGCCGAGGATCGCATCGGCGTGCCTGCGCACCTCCTCGGCGTCGGCCGCGAGCTTGATCCCGCCTGCCTTGCCGCGCCCTCCCACCTTCACTTGCGCCTTGACAACGACCGGATAGCCCGCGGCCTCCGCCTGGCTGACGGCCTCCTCGACCGTGTCCGCCACGCCGCCTGGCGACGTCGGGATCCCGTATCGGGCGAAGTACTGCTTGCCCTGGTACTCGTAGAGGTCCATCGGGGTCTCGTGCCTTTCTGCCGGCGCGCGTCGGCCGGCGGTCTGCGTCTGCCTCCGGTCTAGACGGCCTGCTCCGCCTCCCGCCCGTCGAGGGCCTCCTCGAGCCATGCGCCGATCGACGGCAGCGTCGCGCCCGGGGTGAAGACCTCAGCGACGCCGCCGCGCTTGAGCAGCGGCACGTCCGCCTCCGGAATGATGCCGCCGACGATGACCAGGACGTCAGGCCTGCCCTTTGCGGCCAGCTGTTCCATGATCCTTGGGACGAGCGTCAAGTGGGCTCCCGAGAGGAGGGAGAGCCCGAGCGCGTCGGCATCCTCTTCGACGACCGCCTGGGCGACCTGCTCGGGAGTCTGGTGAAGCCCCGTGTAGACCACCTCGAACCCGGCGTCACGCAGTGCCCGGGCGATGACCTTCGCCCCCCGGTCGTGGCCGTCGAGCCCGGGCTTGGCGACGACCACTCGGTAGTGACGCTTCATCGAGGGCGATGATAGGCGGCAGCTCCCCTTCCGC
>JAJYYT010000125.1 GCA_021800645.1 Actinomycetes bacterium | reverse complement strand
GGCGGGAATTCCGGGGAACGTTCCCGGTTGGTGGTGTCGGAGGGGGGACTTGAACCCCCACGACCTTGCGGTCACCAGCCCCTCAAGCTGGCGCGTCTGCCTATTCCGCCACTCCGACGTGGGAGGCGATCCTATCGCGGGCGCTTGGGGGAGCGGCCAGCGACGAAGGAGGAGCGGCCAGCGACGACGAGGAGCGGCCAGCGACGAGGAGGCACGGCTGGCGGTCACGGCTGGGGCGTCTGGCTCGTCGGCGGGACGCGCAGCGCCCAGCTCTGCGCGTCCCACAGGAGGGAAGGTCCGTCCGGGTTCGGCGAGACGCCGGCGGTCAGCTCGGACCACGCGAGGAGGCTGGGTTCCGTGAAGAGCGGGAGAGCGACCATCTGCTGCCAGAGCGCGGTGTCGACCTCGGAGTAGATCGGGCCTGCGTCGACGGGGTTCAGCTGCTCGGACGCTTTCTCGAGCAACGCGTTCACGGTCGGGTCGTCGAGATTGGACCAGTCCTGGGATCCTCCGGTACCAGGGGTGCCGAGCAGCGGCGTGTACCAGGCGATGGCCTGGCTCGGGTACGGGCTCGAGTGCATCGGCAGGAGCGCCATCGCGGCCTCGCCGCGTGCGAGGTCGAGGCCGGCCGCCTGCGCGCTCGATGCGTCGGTGATGCTGACCCTGATGCCCGCCGCGCCGAGCTGGCGGACGATGTTCGCGGCCGCCGGTGAGGCCCACGCATCGGCGACGTCGACGGCCATTCGCAGGGCGAACGGCTTGCCTGTCAGGAGCTTCCACGACCCGCTCCCGACGCGAACCAAGCCGGCTGCGGTGAGCAGTCGTGTGGTCGCAGCGAGGTCGGCGTTCGCAGGGAAGGGGGTGGACGCTGTCGAGCCGCTCGAGGTCGTCGTCGTCGTCGAGCCCGGTTGACCGCTCACCTGCAGCGGCGGGGGGTGGCTCGGGTATCCCGGCTGCGTCTGGGCGTAGAGGAGGCTCTCGGCTGGGGTGATGGCCGAGCTCGCCCAGCCGACGACGTCGTTCACGAGCGTCTGCCTGTCGATCGCGTGCGCGATGGCGAGTCGCAAGTCCGTCGACGAGGTGGTCGGCGACGTGGTGGAGAACTCGAGCTGGAGGAATGTCGTCGAGAGCTGCGTCTGGCTGGCCACGGAGGGTTGGGAGGTCACGGCCTGGAGAAAGTGCTCGTCGTACCCGCTGGGCAGCGCGACGTCGACTGTGCCGTCCGCGAGCCACTGCGAGAGCTGTGCGGGACCGGACGCGATGCGGACGACGATCTGCTCGAGCGCGGGAGGCCGCCCCCACCACCGCGGGTTGCGGACGAGGACGACCTCTTTGCCAGGCACGACGGAGCGGAGCATGTAGGGGCCCGCCGAGAGGTCGATCGCCGGGTCGAGCGTGGTGCACGGCGGGTTCCATCCCGTCTTCATGAGCACATGCGCAGGAAGCAGGTAGTTGAAGAGGGACTGCCAGTCCGCGTACGGCTTCTTGAAGACGACGGTGACGGTGAGGCCCTTGGGACCCGAGGTGACGGACGCCACCTGGCGGTAGCCGACGGCGGGTCCTGTCGTGCCTGTCGCTCCGGGGAGCGTTGTCGTGGCAGGTGGCGTCGTGAATGTCGGTGTCGTGAATGTCGGCGCCGGCGTCGACTTCGTGGACCTCGGGGGCGAGGTCGCCGGCGAGGTCGCGGATGGCGTCGACAGTGCCGGTGTCGCACCTTCGGGCGTCGCCACGCCGCTTGGCGCCGATGTCGAGCCGGCCGAGGTCGTGGTGGTCGTGGTGGTGGCTGTCGTGGCTGTCGTGGTGGTCGTGGTGGTGGCTGTCGTGGCTGTCGTGGCGGCTGTCGGTGTGGTGGCCGCGCCGAGGGGACCGACCGTCCCGCGTTCCTGCTCCCACGTGTAGACGAAGTCAGCCGCCGTGACCGGCGTCCCGTCGGACCAGACCGCCTTCGGGTTGATGGTGTAGACGACGGTCTGGGGGTTCGTGCCCTGCAGCTCGGCCTGGGTGATGAGCGCGGAGTTGTAGACGGCTTGGTCGGATGGGGTGACCGTGAAGGCACTCGGCAGCACAGGCTCCAGGAGGAGGCGGTCCGCCCACGTGTCGCCCGACGCGGTGTTCGGGTTGCAACCGGTGGGGGCCTTGTCGATGCCGACCGTCATCGTCCCGCCTGTCCCCGGCACCCACGGGCTGGTGGTCGTCGTGACAGGCGAGGAGGTGTGGGCGCGGCGTCCGGACGCAGCCACATGAGTGCCGCTCGAGAGCCCTGCTCCGAGAAGTCCGGCCCCCGCCGCGACAGCGACCGCGCTGGCAAGGCGGGCGGCGGAGCGAAGGAGGCTCGGGCCGACGCCCGGGCGGCTCACTGCAGGCGAAGGTCGAGCGTGAGCGTCGTGAGGGCGAAGACGATCGCCACGGTCACCGTGATCCGGTCGAGATTGCGTTCGACCACGGTGGAGCCGGAGGCTGCCGCACCGACGCTGCCGCCGAACATGTCCGACAGGCCGCCGCCCTTCCCGCTGTGCATGAGGACGAGGAACACGAGCCCGACTGCCGACAGCACCTCGATGACGATGTACAGCCAGGTCAGCACCGGTACGGCTCCTTCATGTCCTTCATGTCCTCCACGGCACACGGGCCCTCTCGGTCCCGGCGCGGCAGTCCTGCGACGGCCCAAGACGGTAGCAGGCGCACCCCCGGTGGAGGCGTCGTCCCGGCTCGGCTCCTCCGCTCGGCTCCTCCGCTCTGCTCCTCCGCTCGGCTCCTTCGGATCAGCTCCGGCGGTGCCTGGCCACGGGGCGGCTGGCCCGGACGATCTCGAGGAAACCTGCCGCGTCCAGGCTGGCCCCGCCCACGAGGAGACCGTCGACGTCGGGCTCGGCCATCAAGTCCGCGGCGTTCTCCGGGCTCACGGACCCGCCGTACTGGACGCGCACGGACGCCGCGGCCTCTGCAGTGGCGAGCTCGCCGACCGTCTCGCGGATGAAGAGGCAGGCGTCCTCGGCGTCCACGGCGGTCGCAGGGTTGCCCGTGCCGATCGCCCAGATCGGCTCGTAGGCGACGACCATGGCCGCCACGTCCGAAGCATCGAGCCCTTGCAGCACCACCTCGAGCTGCGAGGCGAGGCGGGTCTCGGTGCGTCCGGCCTCGCGCTCCTCCGCCGTCTCGCCGACGCAGAGGATCGGGATCATCTCGTGGCGCAGGACCGCTCGGAGCGTCGTGGCAACCGTCTCGTCGGTCATGCCGAAGAGCCGACGCCGTTCGGAGTGGCCCACGATGACGTAGCGAACCCCGAGGCGGGCGAGCATCTGCGGGCTCACCTCCCCGGTGAACGCGCCCCGGTCGTGGTCGTTGCAGTGCTGCGCGCCGAGGGCGACGGGGATCGACTCGCTCTCGACGAGCGTCTGCACGGTACGCAGGTCGGTGAACGGCGGATGCACCGACACGTCCACCTGCGCGACGTCCTCGTGCTTCAGCCTCAGGCCGAGGTCTCTGACGGTGTGCAGCGCCTCGATGTGGTCGTGGTGCATCTTCCAGTTGCCGCTGACGAGCGGCCGACGCGCAGCCGAACCAGGACGCGCACCGGGCGCAGACCCAGACGGCGCAGATCCAGGCGACGGAGACCCAGACGGCGCAGATCCAGACGGCGCAGACCCAGACGATGAAGAGGGCGCAGCCGGTTCGGCGGGCTCGGCGGTCATCGGCTCATCGCCGCGGCGCGTTCGGCGCCGCGCGCAGCGCCGCGAGCCCCGGAAGGTCGCCGTGCTCCAACAGCTCGAGCGAGGCTCCGCCTCCCGTCGAGAGGAAGTCCACACGCTCCGCGAGCCCGAGGTGCTCGAGCGCGCTCACGCTGTCGCCGCCGCCGACGACGCTGAACCCGGGGGAGGACGCGACGGCGAGCGCCACCTCGCGCGTGCCCGACGCGAACCGCTCGTCTTCGGCGACGCCGAGCGGGCCGTTCCAGAAGACGGTGCCCGCTTTGGCGACCACGTCGCCGAAGGCTGCTGCGGTCTCCGGTCCGATGTCGAGCCCGCGCCAGCCGTCGGGCACGTCTTGGGCGAAGGTCCGTGGCGTTGCCGAGCCGCCTCCGCCTCCCTCCGACCAGCCGCCTCCGCCCGGCGCGGTGCCCGCTCCGAACGGCTCTTGGCTCTCGAGAGCCACGACGTCGACGGGCAGCAGGATCTCGGCACCCGAGGCGAGGAGCGCGGCGCACGAGGCCACGTGGTCGGGGTCGACGAGCGAGTCCCCCACGTGGTGGCCGGCCGCGGCGAGAAAGGTGAACGCCATTCCGCCACCGACGCAGAGCACGTCGACCTTCTTGGCGAGGCTCTCGAGCACGCTGATCTTGTCGGCGACCTTCGCGCCCCCGACGATGGCGACGAAGGGCCGCGCGGGGGACCCGATCAGGCTGCCGAGCACCTCCACCTCTCGGGCAAGCTGTCGTCCGGCCGCGCTCGCGAGACGCGCCGGAGGGCCGACGATCGACGCGTGGGCGCGGTGCGAGGCGCTGAAGGCTTCGTTCACGTACGCGTCCTGGCCTGCGACCAGCTCGTCCACGAAGGCAGGGTCGTTGGCGGTCTCGCCGGGGGAGAAGCGCAGGTTCTCGAGCAGCGAGACGCCTGGAGCCAGCTCTGCGAGGCGGGCGCGCACCGGCGCCATGTCGAAGCGTGGATCGGGCGCACCCTTCGGCCGGCCGAGATGGCTGCACGCGGTCACCGCGGCTTCCCGCTCGAGCAGCCAGCCCAGCGTCGGGAGGGCGGTGCGGATGCGGTAGTCGTCCGCGACCCTGCGCCCGCCGGGGGCGTCCGGGTCGTCCTCCAAGGGCACGTTGAAGTCCACGCGCACGAGGACGCGGCGCCCCCGGACGTCGCCGAGGTCCTCCAGGAGCGGGATCCCGCTGGCGGGGCCGGCAGAGGTCACCGAGCGCCCGAGGTTCTGGAGGATCCCGACGCGCTCGCGGCGCCGACGATCGAGACCAGGTCGACGAGGCGGTTCGAGTACCCCCACTCGTTGTCGTACCAGCCCTGGACCTTCACGAGCGTCCGCTCCTTGTCGACGGCCTGGACCATCGTGAGGGGGGCGTCGAAGATGCACGACGCCGGATTGCCCACGATGTCGGAGGAGACGAGCGGCTCCTCGCTGTAGACGAGGATGCCTTCGAGGGGCGGCGAGGCTGCGGCGGCCTGGAAGGCCTCCTTCACCTCTTCGATCGTCACCGCAGCGGCGACGACGACACTGAAGTCGGTGATCGAGCCGACGGGCACGGGGACTCGCAGGGCCTGGCTGTTGAGCTTGCCCGCCATGCTCTGGAGGACCATGCCCGTCGTCCGGGCCGCACCGGTCGACGCGGGGACGATGTTGATCGCGGCCGCCCGCGCACGGCGCAGGTCCCTGTGGGTGAGGTCGAGCAGGTTCTGGTCGTTCGTGTAGGCGTGGACCGTCGTCATGAGCCCACTGACGATCCCGAAAGCGTCGTCGATGACCTTCACCATCGGCACGAAGCAGTTGGTCGTGCACGACGCGTTCGAGACGACGAAGTGCCGAGCCGGGTCGAACTCGCCGTCGTTCACCCCGACCACGAACGTCGCGTCGGCGTCGGAAGAGGGGGCGGTGATGATCACCCGCTCGGCGCCGCCCTCCAAGTGCACGGCGGCCGCGGCGCGGGACGTGAAGTGGCCAGTCGACTCGAGCACGACGTCCGCGCCGACCTCCTTCCAGGGGAGCTTGGCGGGGTCCCGCTCGGCGAAGACCTTGATGCGGTGGTCGTTGACGACGAGCCGGTCGTCGTCGACCGCGACGTGGGCGTCGAAGCGCCCCTGCGTCGAGTCGTGGCGCAGGAGGTGCGCGTTCGTCTGCACGGAGGTGAGGTCGTTCAGACCTACGACCTCGATGTCCGCGGAGCGGTCCACCACCGCGCGCAGGAACGTCCGTCCGATCCGCCCGAAACCGTTGATCCCGACTCGTACCGTCATGTCAGCTTCGCTCCTCTTCGTCGTGTCCCCAGCGCCGTCACAGCTCTTCGTCTCTTCGTCTTCCGCGCGTCCGTCCTCTGCCCTTCGACCTGTCAGTCTGCCCTACCCGGGCCTGCCTGCCCTACCCGGCGCTGCCTGCCCTACCCGGGGGTCTGCCGACGATTCGTTCTACTCAGAGCCCGCCCGTGAGCGATAGGTCCAAAGGACCCAACTGTTCCGCCTGGGCCGGCCAAGGTGTGCAGCCGGGCGGGCCGAGGTGTGCAGCCGGGCGGGCCAAGGTGTGCGGTCTGGGCGGGCCGAGGTGTGCAGCCGGGCGGGCCGGCTGTGGACCCGGCCGCCAGGTGCAGCCAGCTGCGGG
>JAJYYT010000124.1 GCA_021800645.1 Actinomycetes bacterium | reverse complement strand
GGCCCGTGTGTTGCGAGCCCACGTCCTGCGGAACTCGCTGCTGCCCGTCATCACCCTTGTCGGGCTCAGCCTGCCCGGAATCGTCTCGGGCGCCATTCTCGTCGAGGCCGTCTTCAACTATCCGGGCATGGGGCTCCTGCTGTGGAACGCGGCAAGTGTTCACGACTACCCCGTGCTCATGTGGGTCGCCCTCGTGGTCGGCGTGGCAACCGTCGTGGGGAGCCTGTTGGCAGACCTCCTGTATGCCGTGGCCGATCCCCGGATCCGATACTGATCCGATACTGAGATGACTTCCCCTCAACTCGGCCGAGCCTTCGAACCGCCGGCCTCGGAACCGCCGGCCTCGGAACCGCCGGCCTCGGTCGACTCCTCGGCGCGCCGACGAGTCTTGAGCGGGATGGCGGAGAACAAGTTGGCCGTGGGGGCATTCGTCGTCGTGGTGGTGCTGGTGCTCTTCTGCTTTGTCGGCCCCCTCCTGTACCACACGAACCAGGTCACACCGGCACTCCCTACAGCACTGATACATCCCGGGCTGAAGCCCCTGCTTGGAACCGACGCGGCTGGTTACGACGAATTGGGGCGACTGATGGCCGGCGGACAAGCGGCGCTCGAAGTCGGTCTGGCGGCTGCGCTCCTTGCCAGTGTCTTCGGCACGATGCTCGGAGCATTCTCTGGCTTCATCGGCGGGTGGGTCGACGAGGTGATCATGAGAGCCGTCGATTCCGCAATCGCGGTCCCAGCACTCGTGGTCATTCTCATCGTCGCAGCTGTGGTCACCCCGTCGGTCCCGACGCTGATCCTCGTGATCTCTGGCGTGTCGTGGTTCAACACGTGCCGCTTGGCGCGCAGCGAGGCGCTGTCGCTCAGGACGCGGGACTACGTCCAGGCGTCGACGAGCATGGGCGCGAGGAGCCGGTGGATTGTCGTACGGCATATCGCACCAAACCTCCTGGGAACGGTCGTCGTTCAAGCGACGCTTTCGATAGCCACATCGATCCTCTTGCTCGCCGGACTGAGCTACTTGGGACTCGGTCCACCTCCACCGGCGGTGAACTGGGGCAGCATGCTGAGCCAGGGCCTCAATTACGCCCTAGATGGCTACTGGTGGCTCATCTATCCCCCGGGTGTTGCCATCGTGCTGACCGTCGTCGCGTTCAACGTGCTCGGCGACGCTCTCCGCGACGTCGTCGAGGTGCGACTCCAGCGGAGATGACCAGGTAAGCGCTGGGGGTCCGACGTTGGACCGAGTGAAGAGTCGCCTGCGCGACCAACCCTGCTCACGCTCCGCACTTCTGCTCCCCTTCGGCACCCCGTGATCGGCGTCGCCATCCTCGGGATCGACGAGCTGTCCGAGGAGGACCGCGTCACGGTGTCGCGCGCCCGGAAGATCCAGCGCTTCCTCTCCCAGCCCTTCAACGTCGGCGAGGCCTTCACCGGGCTGAAGGGCATCACGGTGCCGATCGCCGAGACGGTCGAGTCGTTCGAGGCGCTGGTGAACGGCGATCTCGACGACGTCCCCGAGCAGGCGTTCTTCAACGTCGGCGGCGCGGAGTCCGTGCTCGAGAAGGCCCGGACCCTCGAGGCCGAGGCGCGCTGATGCCCGACGGCGCCTTCGAGGTCTCGGTGGTCACCCCCGAGGCGCAGCTGCTCCGCACGCAGGCCCGCGCCATCGTGCTGCGCAGCTCCGACGGCGACCTCACCGTCCTCGACGGCCACACGCCGATCATCACCGACGTGCTCCCCGGCGACGTGCGGGTGGACCCTGCGGAGGGGGACCCGGTGCACCTGGCGGTGCACGGCGGCTACCTGCAGGTGGAGACCGGGCAGGGGATCGACGGCGCCGAGGGACGCGCCACCCGGGTCACGCTGCTCGCCGGCACCGCCGAGCTCGCCGCCCAGATCGACGTCCCACGCGCCGAGCGGGCGCGCGCCGAGGCAGAGGCGCGCGTCGAGGAGCTCCGTCAGGCGGCTGGCCGAGCCGGAGGCCCAGGGACCGGCGCGGCGGCCGGCGGCGGTGCGCATGCAGGCGGCGAGGGCGAGGGAGCGCTGCCCGAGGACGTCGAGCTGGCCGAGGCGGAGGCCGCGCTCGAGCGCGCGCGGGTCCGCCTCGAGGTCGCCGGCGTCACCGCGTAGCTCGTCCGCGCCTCGCGCGCCAGCGCCAGCGCCCTCACGGCGCCGGCCCCGCCCCCTCACGGCGCCGGCGCCCGCTGAGGTACGCTTTTGTCGGGGAACGGTGGGTCGGCCGAGAGGGGATCGTCATGGAACGTCGCCGCCGCGTGCCGCGGCAGCTTGCCGGGTGGACAGGGAAGTACTGCGTGGAGGGCGACGTCCCCGAAGCGTGGTACGAGTGCCACGTGCTCGACATCTCGGTCATCGGTGTCGGCATCGAGATGTTCGGTCCGGTGCCCGACCCCGCTGGCCTCCTCGGCCGGCGCGTGATCGTGGAGGCCAACACGCCGACCGGCGCCTCGCTCAGCGTTCGTGCCCGCGGCGAGGTCAGGAACGTCGGCGCTGGCGCCCGGGGGGGTACGCGGGTGGGGATGGAGTTTGTGGACCTGACCGAGACCGAGCGGTCGATCCTGGACGCGCTCGCGATGATGGGCACCCTGTGGTGACCGGCGGCTTCCCGAGGTGACGGGCAGCTCCCCGAGGTGACGGGCAGCGGGCGGCGGGGCCGTCAGGCCGGCACCCTGCGGAAGTACCGGCTGAGGGTCTCTCCCTGGCGCTGGTACGACGAGCCGATCGTCGGGCCATAGAGGATCTCGGGCGGTTCCAGCATGCGCTCGAAGGTCAGCTTGCAGACCGTCTGGCCGTGCTCGATCATGAAGGGCACGTCGTGCGCGCGGACCTCGAGCGCGGCGCGCGAACCTCGGAACTCGCCCGCCGGGTCGTAGCCGAAGCCCGGGTCGAAGAACCCGGCGTAGTGGGTGCGCAGCTCCCCGCTCGTCGGGTCGTAGGCGGTCATCTCCGCCGCCAGGTCCGGTGGCACCGAGACCGCGTCGTCGGACATGAGCAGGTAGAACTTGTTGGGCGAGAGCACGATCCGGTCGCCTCGCTCGCGTACCACCGGGCTCCAGAAGGGCTCGGGGTCGAGCTCTCCGCCGCGGGTGAGGTCGAGCAGCGGCGCGTTGTCCCGCGCGCAGTAGCCGACGCGGCCCTGCTCGTCCCCGCGCAGGTCGAGGCCGAGGAAGAGGCCGTTCGACAAGATGAGGTCCTCGGTGGGCACGGGCCGCTCGGCGCGGTAGAGGAGCGGCTGGCGCTCGTGCACCTCCCGGATCTCTGCGTCGGTGAGCGCGGGCTGCCTGATCGCCAGGCGGAGCTGGTTGAGCGTGAGGTCCTCGCGGACGCGGATCGCGAAGGAGAGCGGCACCACCTCGAGGTACAGCACGCCGTCGTAGCCGTTGGCGATCTCGTCGAACCGCTCGCTGTGGTCGGTCACCACCCGCGTGAAGACGTCGATGCGGCCGGTCGAGCTCTTGGGGTTCGCCTTGCCGCGCAGCCCCTCGGGGAGGTGCAGCCGCTCCTTCAGCTCGACCAGGTAAGGGTGGCCGACCTCGAGCATCGCGCCACGCCGCAGGTCGATCTCGTCGAGGGTGTACTCCTCGAGCTTGGCGGCGACCGTGTCGCGTCCGGGTAAGAAGCTGCACCTGATGCGGTAGGCGGTCTCGCCAAGCCGCAGGTCCAGGCTCGCGGGTTGGACATTCTCGGGCGGGATCTTGAACCGGCCGGCGTCGACGTAGCCGGCGCTGATCGCGTGCTCGATGAGCTGGCCCGGCAGGACGCCGTGACCCCCACGGGACAGCCCGGGCACGTGGTGGGGCACAGCCATCGGGGGATGATATGCCTGTGGCGGGCGGCCCGCGCCGGGCCGTCGTGCGCACAGCGCTACCGACCAATTCGACGAGCAGAGGAGCCCCCATGGAAGAGATCACGATGCGCAGCGCGCAATTCGAGGACGGCGGGCCCATGCCCCTCTCCGCCGCGCACGAGAGCGTCGGCGGGCAGAACAAGAGCCCCCAGCTCTCGTGGCACGGCGTCCCTGCGGGGACCAAGAGCCTCGCGCTTACCTGCTGGGACCCCGACGCCCCGACCGCCGTGGGGTTCTCGCACTGGATCCGCGTCGGCATGCCCGCGTCCTTGGAGGAGCTCGCCGAGGGCGCGGGGAGCGAGAGCGGCGACTGGCAGGACGGGATCACCGACTGGGGAGAGCGTGGCTACGGCGGCATGGCGCCGCCGAAGGGCGATCTGCCCCACCACTACCAGTTCACGCTCTACGCGCTCGACGCCGAGGCGGCGGACCTCGGACTCGACGACCGTTCGACCTACGCGAAGCTCCGGTTCCTCGTGCGGGGGCACGTCCTCGCACAGGGCACCATCACTGGGACGTTCGCCGTCAGCTGAGCCGGGCTCTGTCGCCGGGTGAGGCTGAGAGGAGCGCGCGCGACGGGACGGTAGCTTGGTCCGCCGTGGCAGCGTTCCTTCGTTCGTCTCTCGGCGCCCACGCGCCGTCGGCTCCGGAGCCGTCCCCGCCCGGGGCCGCGTCGCGCGTGGCGGCCCCGTCGCGAGCCTCCGTTGCTCCCGGAAGCGAGGCGTTCGCGCCGCTCGTCGTCGCACGGGGGCTCGTGAAGCGCTTCGGCCAGTTCGTCGCCGTGGACGGGGTGGAATTCGAGATCGTCCGCGGGGAGTGCTTCGGCTTCCTCGGGCCCAACGGCGCGGGCAAGACGAGCACGATGCGGATGATCTCGTGCATGTCGCCTGTGTCGGCGGGAACGCTGCGCGTGCTCGGGATGGATCCCGCGGTCGACGGTCCGAGGATTCGGGCCCGGCTCGGGCTCGTCCCACAGGAAGACTCCCTCGACCTCGAGCTCACCGTGCTCGACAACCTGATCGTCTACGCGCGCTACTTCGACATCCCCAAGCCCCACGCGCGCCAGCGAGCCGCGGAGCTGCTCGAGTTCGCACAGCTCACCGAGCGCGCGCACGACAAGGTGGAGCAGCTCTCGGGGGGGATGAAGCGGCGCCTGACCATCGCCCGGGCGCTCGTGTCCAAGCCGGACCTGATCATCCTCGACGAGCCGACCACGGGCCTCGACCCCCAGGCCCGCCACCTCCTGTGGGACCGCCTGTACCGCTTGAAGCAGGACGGGGTGACCCTCGTCATCACGACCCACTACATGGAGGAGGCCGAGCAGCTCTGCGACCGCCTGGTGATCATGGACCACGGCAGGTTCGCCGCCCACGGCACGCCGCTCGAGCTCATCGAGCGCTACTCGACCCGCGAGGTCGTCGAGCTGCGGTTCGCCACCGCCGAGGACCAGGCGGACGCGCTCTTCCTCGGGGAGCTGGCGCAGCGGCTCGAGGTGCTGCCGGACCGCATCCTTCTTTACACCGAGGACGGGGACTCCCTGCTGCGCGAGGCCCACCGCCGCGGGTGCGAGCCGGTGAGCGGGCTCGTCCGCCGCTCGACCCTCGAGGACGTCTTTCTCCGGCTGACGGGCCGGAGCCTCGTCGACTGATGGCCCTCTCGAGAGCCGTCGCGCGCGACGGCACCCGCCCGCTGTGGCTGCGCTCCCTCGGGTACTGGGCGTTCCAGTACAAGCGGACGTGGCGGAGCTCGGTGACCACGAGCTTCCTCGAGCCGCTGCTCTACCTCGCGGCGATGGGGATCGGTCTCGGCACGCTCGTCGACCACCACGTCCACCACGTCCAGGGCGTGAGCTACCTCACCTTCGTGGGGCCCGGGCTCCTCGCGTCGGCCGCCATGCAGGTCGGGGTGAGCGAGTCGACGTACCCGGTGATGGGCGCGATCAAGTGGATCAAGACCTACCATGCGATGCTCGCCACGCCGCTGCGCGTGATCGACGTGCTGGCGGGCCACTTCGCGTGGATCGCGCTGCGTCTCACGATGGTCTCGGCGATCTTCCTCGGGATCCTCGCCGCGTTCGGCCTCACCCGCTCCGCCGAGGCGCTGCTCACGATCCCCGCCGCCGTGCTCACCGGGCTCGCCTTCGCCGCGCCGATCATGGCCTTCGCCGCCACCCAGGAGAAGGACGCCGCCTTCTCGGTGATCTACCGCTTCGGCGTCGTGCCCCTCTTCCTGTTCTCGGGCATCTTCTTCCCGATCACGCGGCTCCCCGGCTGGTTGCAGCCCGTGGCCTGGGCCACCCCCCTGTACCACGGCGTGGCCCTCTGCCGCGCCCTGGTCCTCGGGCAGGCGGCGGCGGGAAGCTCGATCGAGCACACGGCGTACCTCGTCGCGCTGATCGTGGCGGGGTACGGCGCCGCGACGCTTACGTACAGAAGGCGGCTCGTCGTATGAGCGCCACGGT
>JAJYYT010000123.1 GCA_021800645.1 Actinomycetes bacterium | reverse complement strand
AACGGCGCACGGCGGGCCATGGTCGCATCGGGACGTCAGGTCCCGCTCCAAGTCCAGGTGACGATCGAGCTGACCGGGAGGATGCTCCCGGGGACCGAGATCGGGGCGGCCCTCACGACGCTCGACGCGATGCAGGTCGACGTGGTCGGCTTGAACTGCGCGACGGGCCCCGCGGAGATGGACGAGGCGTTGCGTCACCTCTCCGCGCACTCGCGCATGCCGATCTCTGTGCTCCCGAACGCCGGCCTGCCCTCGGTGGTCGACGGGCGGATGCACTACGACCTCACCCCCGCGGAGCTCGCCGCGCATCTCCGCCGCTTCGTCACCGAGTACGGAGTGACCGCGGTGGGCGGATGCTGCGGGACCACGCCCGAGCACCTCCGTGCAGTGGTCGACGCGCTCGCGGGCGTGTCGCCGGCACGCCGCCGGCCGCTCCACGAACCGGCTGCCGCGTCGATCTACAGCGCGGTGCCCTTCGAACAGGAGACCTCGTTCCTCGTGGTCGGCGAGCGCACGAACGCCAACGGCTCCAAACGGTTCCGGGAGGCCATGCTCTCAGGCGACTGGGAGACGTGCGTGTCCATGGCACGCGACCAGGTGTCGGAGGGTGCCCACGTGATCGACGTCTGCGTCGACTACACGGGTGCCGACGGTGTCGCGGACATGACCGAGGTGGCGAGGAGGCTCTGCACCCAGGCGAGCGTGCCCCTCATGATCGACTCCACCGAAGCGCCGGTGGCGGAGGCCGCGCTCGTGTGGCTGGGCGGTCGTCCCATCCTGAACTCGGTCAACCTGGAGGAGGGCGACGGCGAGGGGACGCGCCTCGACCGGTTCCTCCGCCTGGCGAGGGAGTACGGCGCGGCGGTGGTCTGCACGTGCATCGACGAGCACGGTCAGGCTCGGACCGCGCAATGGAAGCTTCGAGCCGCTCGCGCGATCCACGACATCGCCGTGGAACGGTACGGTCTCGAGCCGTCAGACCTTCTCTTCGACCCGCTCGCGCTGCCGCTGTCGACCGGCATGGAGGAAAGCCGTCGAGACGGGATCGAGACGATCGAGGCGATCTCGGCGATCAAAGCGGCCCTGCCGGGCGTCCACACGCTGATCGGCCTCTCGAACGTCTCCTTCGGGCTGAACCCGTCCGCGCGCCAGGTGCTGAACTCGGTGTTCCTCCACGAGTGCGTGGAGGCCGGGCTCGACGCCGCGATCGTCCACGCCGCCAAGATCCTCCCTTTGGCACGCATCGACGAGCGCGCCCGGGAAGTGTGCCTGGACATCGTCTACGATCGCCGCCGCGACGGGTACGACCCGCTACAGGAGCTGTTGGTCCTCTTCGAAGGGGTGACCGCGTCCCGAGGGGACGAGGAGTCCCACGCCGACTGGCCCGTCGAGCGCCGCTTGGAGCAGCGCATCGTCGAGGGGAGGCGCCAGGGCCTCGAGCGCGATCTGGACGAAGCGCTGGCCAAGGGTCACGAGCCACTCGACATCGTGAACGAGATCCTGCTCGCCGGCATGAAGACGGTCGGCGACCTCTTCGCGTCCGGCGAGATGCAGCTTCCCTTCGTCCTCCAGTCCGCCGAGACCATGAAGGCGGCGGTCGCCTATCTCCAGCCGCACATGGCCCGCACCGACCAGGGTGGCAAGGGCAGGGTCGTGCTCGCGACGGTGAAGGGAGACGTCCACGACATCGGGAAGAACCTCGTCGACATCATCTTCACCAACAACGGCTACGAGGTGGTCAACCTCGGGACCAAGGTCGGGATCGGCGAGATGGTCGCCGCGGTGGAGCAGCACAGCGCCGACGCGCTCGGCATGAGCGGACTGCTCGTGAAGTCCACGCTCGTCATGCGCGAGAACCTCGAGGAGCTGAACCGCCGCGGCCTCTCCGGACTGCCGGTCCTGCTCGGCGGGGCGGCGCTCACGAGGACCTACGTAGAACGCGACCTTCGCAAGGTCTACGAGGGCCGTGTCTTCTACGGACGGGACGCCTTCGAAGGTCTCCGCACGATGGAGCGCCTGATGGAGCTCCGCCGCACCGGCGAGGACGACCCGGATTTCGGGCGCGAGATCTCGACGCGCAGGGTCCCGTCTCGACGGGGCGTCTCTCGCCAGGTGCCCGGCGACGGCGCCAGGCCCGAGGGACGCCCAGAGCGCTCCCCCGAGGTGGAGCTCGACAACGAGCTCTTCCCTCCGCCGTTCGTCGGGACGAGGACCGCCCGTGGCATCCCGCTCGACGACATCGCCGCGTACCTGAACCTGACCGCGCTCTTCAGGAACCAGTGGGGTTTCCGTCCCGAGGCCGGAGAGGACGACGCTTCGTTCAAGTCGAGGGTCAAACCGGTGCTGCGCCGCGAGCTCGACAAGGCGAAGCAAGGGGACGTGCTCGTCCCCCAGGTCGCCTACGGGCATTTCGCCGCGGCGTCCGAAGGCGACGACCTCGTCATCTACAAGGACGAGACCCGGAGCTCGGAGTGGATGCGCTTCACCTTCCCGCGCCAGGACAAGGCGCCATGGCTCTGCATCGCCGACTTCTTCCGGCCCGGAACTTCCGGCGACGAGGACTTCGCCTCGTTCATGCTCGTGACCATGGGCCCCAAGGTCTCCGAGGAGACGGCACGCCTCTTCGCAGAAGATCGCTACCAGGATTATCTGTTCCTCCACGGCCTGGGCGTCGAGATGACCGAGGCGCTCGCCGAGTACTGGCACCGGCGGATCCGAGAGGAGCTGGGCTTCGCCGACCAGGACGGACCGACGCTCTCGGGGCTCTTCCGCCAGCAGTACCGCGGAGGCCGGTACAGCTGGGGCTACCCTGCCTGCCCGGACCTCGAGGACAACGCCAAGGTGGTCGAGCTCCTCGGCGGCGACCGTATCGGCGTCTCCGTGAGCGACGGTTTCCAGCTGTTCCCCGAGCAGACGACCGACGCCATCATCTGCCACCACCCCCGCGCCAAGTACTTCGTCGCTTGAGGCGGCCCGAGGCGCTGTCGCGTCGCTGCGGAGGGCGGGTCTTTTCCAAGGAGCCTGGGAGCAGATCCGTCGTCCGGCGGCCGTTGACCCCCTCTCCTCCATGCGCTAGGGTGCAGCCGGGGATGGGAGGCTGAGATGGACACGCGCATCCTTGCGGCGATGAGCCGCAACGTGGAGATCGTCGAGGCGGTGATCGTTCTCGCGATCGTCGTGCTGGTGGTCGGCATCATCGTCACGAGCCAGCGGCGGAAGAGGGAGGCGGCGAAGCCGGCTGCCGAACCGCCGGATTATTACGCGCACCTCCAGCAGCAGCCGTCCGGGAGGCACGACCCCCTCGGCGCCTTCGCCGCAGCGACCGCGAGGACGCCGGCCTCGCCGTCGTCGTCGACCACACCGGTCCTCTCCGCGGCCGGTGGAGTCTCGACCATGCCGGCCTCCCCGAACCCTGTGCCGGGGACCGCTGCACCGGACTTCTCCCCGACGGCGGGAGCGACCGCCGAGCACACCTCGCCCCAAGGGGCGGAGCCGGCGTGGCAACCCGCTGCACCCTGGTCCGCTGCACCCTGGTCAGAGACGCCCTGGTCAGAGACGCCCTGGTCAGAGGCACGACCTCCTGAGACCTGGGGCGGAGGGGCTGCCGACAACTCCCCTGCAGTCGCGAGCGCCGGAGAGCCGCCGCCCGCTGCACCGGTCATCGTCGCGGCGGCCTCCCGCGTCGCGCCGCCGCCGGCCGGCACCCCTGCCGGATGGCTACCGGACCCGAACGGGACTCCCGACACGCTGCGGTACTGGGACGGGGGAGCCTGGACGCAGCACTTCGCCCGCCGGGGCTGAGCACGCGGCGAGCGAGGTCGCCTTGTCGCCTCGCGCCGTGCGAACCGGCACGGACACCCACGCGGCCTCGGCCGCCTGCTTCGCGTGGTAGCTCGAGCGGGTGAGCGGCGAGGCTTCGACGTGCACGAGCCCGAGATCCCTGCCCGCCGCGGCGAGCGCATCGAGCTCCGCCGGAGTCCACCATCGCGCGACCGGCAGGTGCCGCTCGCTCGGGCGCAGGTACTGACCGATCGTGACGATCGAGACACCGACGGAGGCCAGGTCCGCGAGGGTCGAGATGACCTCTTCCTCGGACTCTCCCAGTCCGACCATCAGCCCGGACTTCACCGTGAGGCCTGCGTCCGCCGCTCGTGCGAGCACGCTCAGGCTCCTGGCGTAGCCCGCCGAGGGGCGGACCGCGCGCTGGAGGCGCGCCACGGTCTCCACGTTGTGGTTCAGCACGTCCGGCCGTGCGTCGAAGACGAGCTGCAGCGAGGCGGCGACCCCCTTGCAGTCGGAGACCAGGACCTCGACTGCGGTGCCCGGGCTCCGGCGCCTGATCGCCCGGACGGTCTCTGCGATCGCTGCTGCCCCACCGTCTGCGAGGTCGTCCCGGGCGACGCAGGTGACCACCGCGTGCGAGAGCCGCATCTGCTCGACGGCCTCGGCGACCCGCTCGGGCTCCGTCGGGTCGAGAGGCAGCGGGTGGCGCGTGTCCACGAGGCAGAAGCCGCACGCGCGCGTGCACCGGGACCCGTTCACCATGAAGGTGGCCGTCCCGTCGGCCCAGCACTCGAAGATGTTGGGGCAGCCGGCCTCCTCGCAGACCGTGACGAGGCCGAGGTCGTGAAGCCTGCGTCCGAGCGACAGGTAGCCCTCGCCCATGCGCGCCGGTACCCGCAGCCACTCGGGTTTCCGGTCCCGTAGCGCCAGCCCGGCGTCGGGATCGGTGCCCGCCTGACGGAGCCGCCGCAGCAGCGGACGCTCCGAGGACGAGGAGACGGTACGGCCAAAGGTGGCGCCAGGACCGGTGCGCCCTGCCTGCACCTCGGCCCTGTCGACACCACCGGTGCCGAAGACCGCTGCGGCGCGCTCGACCAGCGCGTCGACCACCCGGTCCATGCACGCGCTCGACCCCTCTGCGCGCAGGGACGTGACCGCATACTCTGCGATGCCGCAGGGCACGATGTGGCCGAACATGGTGAGGTCGCAGTCGACGTTGAGCGCGACGCCGTGCAGTGACCTCCTCCGGCCGTCCTCCACGCGTAGGGTCCGCACGCCGATCGCGGCGATCTTGCGTGGCGCGGGGCCCCCGACGCCGACCCACACACCGGGGTAGCCCTCGTAACGGGACGCCTCGACGCCCAGGTCGCCGAGCGCGTCGATCACCACCTGCTCGATGCGCCGCACGTGCAGCGGTCCCGCCCCCGGATCGTCCTGCAAGGTGACGATCGGGTACGCGACCAGCTGCCCCGGGCCGTGGTAGGTGACGTCGCCACCCCGGTCGGTGCGGAACAAGGTCGCCCCCACCGACGCGGGGTCGCGCAGGACGTGCGCGGGGTCGGCGTGCACGCCGAGCGTGTAGGTGTGCGGGTGCTCGAGCAAGAGCAGGTAGTCGTCGGCCGCGCGCCGAGCCAGGGAGTGCTGCAGGTCGAACGCCTCGGCATAGGTGACCAGTCCGAGGCGGCGGACGCGAAGCACGGCCTAGAGCTCGGAGGCCCAGTCCCGGGTGGCGAGCACCCGGGCCACCTGGGCGAGGAAGGAGGAGACGTAGGCGCCGTCCACCGCGCGATGGTCCCAGCTGACGCCGATCAGGCCGATCGAGTGGACGGCGATCGACTCGCTTCCGTCGGGAAGCTCCACGACCACCGGGCGGCGGCGGACCCCGTCGGTCGCCAGGATCGCGACTTGGGGCTGGTTGATGATCGGCACCGTGAAGTAGGTGCCGAACGGCCCGTCGTTCGTGATCGAGAACGTCCCGCCCGAGATGTCGTCCGCAGTCAGCTGGCGGTTGCGTGCGCGCTCCGCGAGGTCCCTGACACGCCGCGCGATCCCCCGAAGCGTGATCTCCTCGGCGCGGTGCACGACGGGCACGATGAGCCCCTCGTGGTTCAGGTCGACCGCGATCCCGAGGTTGACCTGCTGGTGCACCACGAGCGAGTCGTCCACGACCGAGGCGTTCAGGTTCGGGTAGTCCCGCAGCGCCTCGATGGTCGCCCGGGCGACGAACGGGAGGTAGGTGAGCGAGAACCCCTCCTCGCTCTTGAACCGTTCACGCCACGCCCTGCGCACGCGTTCGACGCTCTCGAAGTCGGCCTCGTACGCGATGAACGCGTGGGGCGAGGTCGCCTTGGAGCGCACCATGTGCTCTGCGGTCCGCCGGCGCATGTTCGAGAACGGCACGACCCGGTCCGTCGACGGTCGAAGGACCGCTGTCATGGACGCTTGGGCCGGCAGGGGTGCCTGGGCGGCCACCGGCGCCGGCGGCGACACGACGGGCATCGGTGCCGGAGGCGAGGCTGCCGGGAACGCCGGAGCCGGAGCCGAGGGCGCGG
>JAJYYT010000122.1 GCA_021800645.1 Actinomycetes bacterium | reverse complement strand
CTTGCGGGTGGTCTGCAGGACGTTCGCGAAGTTGATGAACATCCCTTGCGCGGTCTCCGGCCGCAGGTAGGCGACCGTCCCCTCGTCTTCGACTGGCCCGGCGTGCGTCTTGAACATGAGGTTGAACGGACGCGCCTCGGTGAAGTCGGTCGAACCGCAGTTCGGGCAAGGCCCGGTGAGCTTGTCCGCGCGCCAGCGGCTGTGGCAATTGCGGCAGTCGACGAGTGGGTCCGTGAAATTGTGGAGGTGACCGGACACCTCCCAGACGATCGGCGGCGAGAGGATCGCCGCGTCGATGCCGACGACGTCGTCGCGCAGCTGGACCATCGACCGCCACCACGCGTTCTTCACGTTGCGCAGCATGTTCACGCCGAGCGGTCCGTAGTCGTAGGTCGAGCGGAAGCCGCCGTAGATCTCCGCGGACTGGAAGATGAAGCCTCGGCGCTTGCACAGGCTCACGACCTTGTCCATGAGGTCGCCTGACGTCGGCGCGGGCGTGCCGGGGGCTTCCATCTCCGCGGTCATGGGAGGGCAGGATACCGGGCGGCGACTCCCCGCCCCGGCGCCGTCTCCGACGGCGCACCGGCATGCGTGCTACAGAGCAGAGAGGAGACCGCGTTGGCGAGCAGTCGCCCTCGCACGGTGAGCACCGCGCGCCCCTTGTCGCGCACGACCAGCCCGTCGAGCTCCTCGACGTCGGGGAGCGCCACGTCCGGCACCCCCGCGGGGGTGCGCAGCGAGAGCATCAGCCGCTCGAGCTCGCGGCGCTCCCCTTCGACCAGCTCCTCGCCCGCCACCGGCGAGCGCCCCTGCGCGAGGGCCTCCACATACCGCTCGGGCGTCCGCACGTTCCACCACCGCCGCCCGAAGGAACGACCGCTGCGGTGGGAGTGGGCCGCGGCGCCGATGCCGAGGTAGTCCCCCTGTCGCCAGTACAGCTGGTTGTGGCGGCACCCGTGGCCCGGGAGCGCCCAGTTGGACACCTCCTCCCAACGGTACCCGGCTGCGGCCAGCCTGGCGTCGGTGAGCTCGTAGCGCGTTGCCTGAACGTCGTCGTCGGGGTGGCGAGCCGTGTCCCGCGAGAGCGGCGTCCCCGGCTCGACCGTGAGCGCGTAGGCGCTCACGTGTCCCGGCGGGTGGGGCAACGAGAGGATGTCGTCGAGGGTCCGTGCCCAGTCGTCGTCGCTCTCGCCCACGGCCCCGTAGATGAGGTCGACGTTCACCCGAGCGAAGCCTGCCGACGCGGCCGCCTCGACCGCCTTTGGCACCGACTCGGGCGAGTGACGCCGCCCGAGCGCAGCGAGCACGTGGGGAACGGTCGACTGGACGCCGAAGGACATCCGCGTGACGCCTGCCTCCCGGTACGCGGCCAACCGCTCGCCCGACGCGTCCTCAGGGTTGCACTCGACCGTCACCTCGGCGCCGGGGGCGCGCGGGATCGCAGCCAGGATCCGCGCGAGCCATGCCGGAGGCAGGCGTGAAGGAGTGCCGCCCCCGAAGAACACGCTGGTCGCCGCCGGGAGCTGCCCAGAGTTCACCGCGCGCCCCAGCTCCTCGGCGCAGCTCGCGACGTAGCGGCCCATCAGCGGGTCCCGGTCGGTGTAGGTGGCGAAGGCGCAGTAGTCGCAGCGGTGCCGGCAGAACGGCACGTGGACGTAGACGCCGAGCTCGGTCACCAGGTGAAGGCGCCAGACGTGCGCACCGCGCGCAGCCGGCGGTCGATGTGCCCTTCCATCGCCTCGGTGGCGAGGCTTGCCACCTCCCCCGCGCTCGGCGGCCTCGGGGACGAGAGGACCCGCGCGAGCGACCCGCCGAGGATGGCGCGGACCACGTCGAGCGCGTCGGGGCTCACTGCACGGCCGCGCCGGCACTCCCTGCACAGCGTGCCTCCCTCGGTGAGGTCGAACGCGACGAGCTCGACCTCGCCCTCGGAGCGGCCGCACGACGCGCACGCGTGCAGGATCGGCTCGATCCCCTCGTGCGCGAGGACCTTCAGGAAGAAGGCCGGCGCGACCATGACGGGGTCCGTCCGCCCGTCGGCGAGCGCACGGAGCGCGCCGACGAGCATCCGGTAGAGCCCCGGGTCGGGATGGCCCTCGAGTGCCAGCTGGTCGACGACTTCGAGCATGGCCAAGCCGGACCCGACGCGCTCGAGATCTTCACGCAGCTCCGGGAAGTGGTCGACGACCTCGGCCTGGTTCACGACGGCGAGGTCCCCGCGTCCCTGCCACCACAGGAGCGTCACGTGGCTGAGCGGCTCGAGGCGCGCCCCCCACTTGCTCGTCGTCCGTCGGACGCCCTTTGCGACCGCGCGCACCTTGCCGTGCTCCTCGGTGTGAAAGACCACGATCCGGTCGGCCTCGCCGAGCCGGTAGGTGCGCAGCACGACCCCCGAGTCGCGGCGCAGCGTCACTGCGCGTGCTCGTCGCTCGCGCCGCCGGTCCCCCGCGCGTCGGGCTCGCCGGGCGAGGGCCCCGGAGTCGGAAGGGACCGCCGGCCGTACGGCCCGCCCCGGCCGGAGAGCAGGTTGCCGCCGCCGACCAGCACGACCAGGGCGACCAGGCTGATGACGCCCTCGCGCGCCACGCCGAACCCGGCTGCGGCCAAAAAGCAGGCGAAGCCGAGCAGCACCACGCCGCCTGCGACAGCGATCTTGGTGAACGTCATCGGGAAGCCACCAGGCCACCGTAGCGGCGGTCGCGTCGCTGGTACTCGGCGACGGCTGCGCCGACCAGCTCGGCGGACACCTCCGGCCAGGGCTCGTCGAGCACGACGATCTCGCTGTACGCCACCTGCCAGACCAGCAGGTCGGGCACCCGGCGGTCGCCTCCGGTCAACACGAGGAGGTCCACGTCGGGGAGTCCGAGAGCCTCGGCGATCACCGCCTCGGTCACGTCCTTCGGCGGGACGCCCCGGTCGGCAAGGGCCTGCACCGCCGCCACGAGCTCACGGCGCCCGGTCCGCCCCTCGGCGAGGAGCACGCGCAGGATCGGCGACTCGACCAAGGCGAGATCCCGCGCAGCGGGGCCCCGATGGTTGGCCCCAGGGACAAAGGCGAGCGCGATCCTCCTCGAGGCGAGCTCGCGTGCGCGGCGCTTCAGCGCGCTCCCGCCTGAGGGCTCCTGGATCGTGAGCCAGCCGATGCCGAGCCGCTGCGCCGTCTCGACCAGCACCCCCAACGCGTGCTCCACCTGATCCGCAGAGGCCGCGCGCTCGGTCCCCCCCGCGACCCAGGCGACGTGGGCGGGAACCGGGCCGCCTCGTGTGCCGGACAGAGTGCGCGCCACGCCGCCACGCTACCGCCGGCCCTTGCGCTCCCCCCCATCACCCGCGCGCCGACGCGCTGAGGCAGGACCGGTAACCTCGAGCTGCTGCCGGCGCCGCTTCGGCTCCCGGCGACCGTCGAGGAGGAACGCCATGGCTGCACCAGAGCTCGAGATGAGCGACGAGGAGTGGCGGGCGCGGCTCTCGCCCGACCAGTACGAGGTGCTGCGCAACCGCGAGACCGAGCCTGCATGGTCCGGGAAGTACCTGCATGTCGACGAGGAGGGCGTCTTTCGCTGCGCGGGCTGCAACGCTCCCCTCTTCTCGACCGATGCCAAATTCGACTCGGGTTCGGGCTGGCCCAGCTTCGACCGGGCGATCAGCGCGGGGACCGTCGAGGAACGGCCCGACAACAGCCACGGCATCGTGCGCACCGAGATCGTCTGCGCCCGCTGCGGTGGCCACCTCGGGCACGTCTTCCCCGACGGCCCCACCGAGACCGGGCTCCGCTACTGCGTCAACTCGCTCGCGATCGAGCTCGACCCGGAAGCCGGCTGACCGCCGGCGCCATACGGTCGGGCGAGACCGGATTCGAGGAGCGCGAAGGCCTCCGCGACGCGTGCCGCCTCGTCGTGCTCCCCCGCCTGGAGCAGGGCGCGCTCTGCTCGAGCGAGGGTGTCGCAGAGGTCGAAGACGTCTTCCTTCGCGTAGAGGGCCCAGGGGGGGATCCGAAGCGGTGCCAGTGAGGCAGGCAGGCGACCGCCACGCCCGCGGCCGTGGCCGCCGCCGCGAGCGCCGGCGTCGGCCACGGGGCACCGGGCACCAGGACCGGCAGCCAGACCACCGGTCATGCGTCCGCCGGCTCGAGGGCGGCGGGGTGCTGCGCCGGCTCCGAGCGCTCCTGCCTGTGCACCTCCGCCGTCGCGTACCGCAGGCTGGGGCCGACGTCGTCAGCGACGATCTCGACCTTGGTACGCCTTTCTCCCAGCTCCGACTCCCAGCTGCGCTGCTCGAGCCGGCCCGTGACCATGACACGCATCCCCTTCACCAAGCTCATGGCAGCGTGCTCGGCCAGGTCTCTCCAGCAGACGACGTCGAAGAAGGAGGTCGACTCCTCCCACTCGTGGGTCTCGCGGTCCTGCCAGCGTCGGTTGACGGCGATGCCCAGAAGGACGCTCGCCTGCCCGTCTCTCGTGTAGCGGATCTCGGGGTCGCGAGTCAGGTTGCCCGTGACGGTGGTGTGCGTGCTCATCGTGCGCTCCTTGCTCGGAGTGCCGGACGCTCGTCCGGCTCCGGCAGGATGCGCCGCGTGGCTCGCCGTCGGCTTTGCCGTCCACCTTGCAGCGCAGCCCGACGGCGCAGCCGGTGCTGGCCCGACGGCGCCTGGGCGTCACACGTCGAGGAAGCGGCTGATCGCGAGCGCCGATCCGCCGGTGCCGATGAGGATCCCGATCGCCATCACCACGAGGTCGGTGGCGAACACCTCCCAACCGGTCATCCGCATCTGCGCGAGGACCGAGGCCGATGTGCTCGACCCGATCCGGTCCAAGATCACGTGCAGCCCGTAGACGATGGCCGCGGCGACGCCAGAGCCGAGCAGCCCCTGGACCATGCCCTCGGACATGAACGGGAGCCGGATGAACCAGTTCGTCGCGCCGACGAGCTTCATCACCGACACCTCTCGTCGCCGGGAGAAGATCGCCATGCGGATCGTGTTCAAGATGAGCACCGCGGCGGACACCAGCAGCACGAGCGCGACGAGCAAGAACACCCACTGGAGGATGTCGATGACGTGCTGCTCGGTACGGATCTGTGCAAGCGGCGCAGTCACCCGCAACACGCCCGCCTGGCCGCCGAAGGTGCGGATCACCGCCGTCGCGTCCTGGGGGTGCGCCGGCGTGCAGCGCCAAGACGTCGGGGTCTGCTTGGGCGTGACGCCGGACTCGGTGTACACGGCGCCGACGAGCCTCTTCGCCTCGCGGTAGTCGTACTGGTGTGTCCTGAAGACGCACCCGTCCACATAGGGAAGGGCGCGCAGCTGATGGCCGACGGCGGCGATCTCGTTCTTGCTCGCTGTCGGCTTCATCCACACCATGACCTCGGTCCCGCGCTGCCACTCGGCCTCGGCGCGAGCAGCGCCCTGCCTGAGGAGGAGCGCGGCGCCGACGAGGGAGAGCGACACCGCGACCGTGAGCACCGCTGCGACGGTCATGAGCCGGTTGCGCCACAGGTTGGACGCCGTCTCCTTCGCCACGTACTCGGCGGAGATCGGCATCAGGCGCGCTCCTGCGCTCTCCCGCGGGCGCGTCCCCCTCCGACGGCCGCGACACGCCCGCTGGGCGGTCCTCCGACGGCCGCGACACGCCCGCTGGGCGGTCCTCCGACGGCCGCGACACGCCCGCTGGGCGGCCCGGCGACGGCCGCAGCCGCCGTGGCGGTGGCCGCGGCGCTGCCCTCGATCCCGTAGACGCCTCGCAGCTGGTCGCGAATCACGGTGCCGTGATCGAGCTCGACCACGCGCCGGCGCATCCAGTTCACGAGGACTTCGTCGTGGGTGGCCACGACCACGGTGGTGCCCGTGCGGTTGATGCGATCGAGGAGCTGCATGATGCCCTGGCTCGTCGTCGGGTCGAGGTTCCCCGTCGGCTCGTCGGCGAGGAGGATCAGCGGCCGGTTGACGAAGGCCCTCGCCACCGCGACCCGCTGCTGCTCACCGCCGGACAGCTCGCTCGGAAGGTTGTCACGCTTCTTCGCGAGGCCGACCAGCTCGAGCACCTGAGGAACTTGGTTGGCCACGACGTGCTTGGGCCGTCCGATCACTTCGAGCGCAAATGCCACGTTCTCGAAGACCGTCTTGTTCGGCAGGAGCCGGAAATCTTGGAACACGCAACCAATGTTTCGCCTGAGGTAGGGAACTCGCCATTTCGGAAGATGCACGATGTCGCGACCTGCCTCCCAGATGCTCCCTGAGTCCGGAAGTTCCTCCCGAAGCAAGAGGCGGATCAGCGAGGTCTTCCCTGACCCCGACGCTCCTACCAGAAAGACGAATTCCCCCTTGTCGATCTCGACGGACACGTCACGCAGGGCAACGGTCCC
>JAJYYT010000121.1 GCA_021800645.1 Actinomycetes bacterium | reverse complement strand
GTTCCTCCTGCAGGCCGGCGACTGCGCCGAGTCGTTCCGGGAGTTCAGCGCCGACGCGATACGCGACAAGCTGAAGGTGATCCTCCAGATGGCGGTCACCCTCGCCTACGCGGCCGGGGTCCCTGTGGTCAAGGTGGGTCGCATCGCCGGGCAATTCGCCAAGCCCCGAACCTCGCCCACCGAGCGGGTGGGGGGGGTGGAGCTCGAGGCGTTCCGCGGTCACATGGTCAACGACGAGGCATTCGACGCGGCCGCCCGGCGCCCAGACCCGTCGAGGCTCGTCGCCGCCTACCACCAGGCCGCGGCAACCCTCAACCTCTTGCGGAGCTTCACCAAGGGCGGCTTCGCCGACCTGTCGCACGTCCACCGATGGAACCAGCAGTTCGTCGCGACGTCGAGGGAGGGCCGACGCTACGAGCGCATCGCAAAAGAGATCGACCGTGCCCTCCGGTTCATGGCCGCATGCGGGATCGACCTCGACGCCGAGGTCGCCCTGCACCAGACCGACTTCTGGACCAGCCACGAGGCGCTGATCCTGCCCTACGAGGAGGCGCTCACCCGCAGGGACTCGCTCACCGGGGACTGGGTCGACTGCTCCGCGCACCTGCTGTGGGTCGGTGAGCGGACCCGCCAGCCCGACGGCGCGCACGTCGAGTTCCTCTCCGGGGTGATCAACCCGGTCGCGGTCAAGCTCGGCCCGACCGCGACCGCCCACGAGGTGCTCGCGGTGTGCGAACGGCTCGATCCGTCGCGTACCCCCGGCCGCCTCACGCTGGTCACCCGCTTGGGGGCGGGGAGGGCGGCCGACGTGCTGCCCGGGTGGATCGACGCGGTGCGCGATGCCGGTCATCCGGTCGTGTGGGCCTGCGACCCGATGCACGGCAACACCTTCGCCAGCGACAGCGGGCGCAAGACGCGCCGGCTCGGCGAGATCGTGGCCGAGCTGCGCGAGTGGTTCGCGGTCCACCGCGCCATGGGCTCGTGGCCCGGTGGCGTCCACGTCGAGCTCACCGGCGACGACGTGACCGAGTGCCTGGGCGGCGCCGAGGCGATCGTGGAGGACGACCTCGGCCAGCGCTACACGACGACGTGCGATCCGCGGCTGAACGCGCGCCAGTCCCTCGACCTCGCGTTCGACGTCGCGGAGCTGCTACGCGGCTGACACGGCGCCGTCACGCAGACGTTCGCCCATCGCGAGCCCGGCTGGCGCCGCGCGCGCGAACAGCCCTGCTCGGCGCTCGTTTTGCGCGTGTCCCTTGCCATGTGGGCGCCGATGGTTAGAATTCGGCCGGGATGGGACCCCGTCGCTGCTTCACCCGCGCTCCTGGCATGCGCACGCGTCCGTCCCGATGGCTCGCCGTGGCGTTCGGCTTGTGCGCGCTCGGCATCCCGGCAGCCCTGGCCGTTCCGGCAGCCGGCGCGGCGACAGCCCCGGTGGCGGGCGGCACGACGACCACCACCGCGCCGCCGCCGCACGGGGAGAGCGCCCAGCCGATCACCCCGCCCCCGACGACAATCCCTCCCTCGCACACCGCCTACTGGATGGACGCGAGCAACGGGAAGGTCTACGCGTTCGGTGGCGCCCCGCAGTACGGCACAATGGCCGGCGAGCACCTCAACAAGCCGATCGTGGGCATGGCCTCGATGCCCACAGGCGAGGGGTACTGGCTCGTGGCCTCCGACGGCGGCATCTTCACGTTCGGCGACGCGAGGTTCTACGGATCTACGGGCGGCATCCACCTCAACGAGCCGATCGTGGGCATGGCCTCGACGCCCGACGGCCACGGCTACTGGCTCGTGGCCTCCGACGGCGGCATCTTCACGTTCGGCGACGCGAGGTTCTACGGCTCGATGGGCGGGCACTGGCTCAACAAGCCGATCGTGGGCATGACGCCCACGAGCACAGGCGGCGGGTACTGGCTCGTTGCCTCCGACGGCGGCATCTTCACGTTCGGCAACGCCGCGTTCTTCGGCTCGACGGGCAGCATGCAGCTGGCCAGCCCGATCGTGGGCATGTCGACGATGCCCACAGGCCAGGGCTACTGGCTGGTCGCAGGCGACGGGGGGATCTTCACGTTCGGCAAGGCGGGCGGGTCGCACTTCTACGGGTCGCTCGGCGGCATCCCTGACCGCTACCCGATCGTGGGCATGTCCTCGCTCTACGACGGCAACGGGTACTGGCTGGCCAACGCCAACGGTGGCGTCACGAGCTTCGGGACAGCCCATTACTGGGGGTCGGCGCCCGAGAGCGTCACAGCGCCGGTGGTGGGCATCGCCACCGGGCAGGGCACCGGAGTCGCCACCAGCGCATCGTTCCAGTCCGGCAGCTTCGGCTACGACGTCTCTAACTACCAGTGCACAGGGTTCCCTCCGAACCCCCACTCCATCGGCGTCGTCGAAGTGGACGGATGGGGGACCACATACCCCAACCCGTGCCTGGCTCGGGAGGCGACATGGGCCGGTGGCGGCCTCGAGCTCTACATCTTCTTGATATCCGGGACGTCGAGCACCGCGGAGCCGGGCTGCAGCACAGCGCCGTCACCCACCGCGTGCAACTACGGCTACGTCGAGGCGTCGACGGACTACGCGACCGCCCGGTCGGTCCTCGGGACACGGGCCACAGTGCCGTGGTGGCTCGACGTCGAGCGGAGCGTCGTCGGCGGCCAGACAAGCTGGACCTCGACAGCACTGGCCAACCGGTCGACCGTCGAGGGAGCCGTCGACGCCCTGCGGAACGCAGCAGGCATCAACACAGTCGGCGTGTACACGAGCCCTCACGAATGGACAACAATCAACGGCACATTCCGGCCGTCGATCCCCCTCTGGGCGGCGGACTGGGCCAAGGCGGCGCCCGCGACAGTGTGCCTCGAGGTCCGCACAGCGCACCCGGACCTGCCTTCGGGGCCGCTCGACCTCGTGCAGTACAGCTCGCCCACATACTCGTACACGGCGGGCGATCTCACAACGCGCTTCGACAACGACTACGCGTGCTGATCGCCTTGGCGGCGAGCGGTAGCCGACCTCGCCGTGCTCGGCGCGCTGGATCACCGCCGCCCTCGCTGCACGACCGCCGTCAGGCGGTAGGCCCGGCGGTCTGGTCGTTGTAGCGCTCGAGGACCCAACGCCCGTGCGCGCGCACCCACACCGTGAGGGACGCGTGACCCGGGTGCAGGCCGAGCCGCCCCACAGCCCGGTCCACAGGGAGGAGCCGGAGGACGGTCGACTCGATCACCCCGGCGTGCGTGGCGACCACGACCGTCTGCCCCCGGTGGCGATCGGCCAGCCCCGCGACCGCGCTCGACGCCCGGTCGACGAACTCCCGCCAGCTCTCGGCCCCCGGCGCGAGGGCCGAATCAAGGTCCGCGTCACCTTCGGGAGCGTCGAAGCGTGCTGCGAGCTCCGCCCAGCTCAGCCCGTCCGCCTCCCCCGGGTGCAGCTCGCACAGGGAGCAGTCGGCCGAGACCGCCAACCGCTCCCCCGCGCGCCCGAGCAGGCGAGAAGCGAGGATCTGTGCGGTCTCGATCGCCCTGGGCAGGCGCGAGGCATACAGCGCGTCGACCGCGCCCAGCTCGGCGGTGCGTGCCAGCCGATCGGCGAGCGTGCGCACCTGCGCTGCGCCCACTGCCGTCAGCCCGGTGCAGCCCCGCAACCCGCCGACCACGCCGTCGACGTTGCAGACTGCCTCCCCATGGCGCACGAGGACGACACGCGTCGTCACGAGGTCGGGCGACCCGTCTGGGTCGGGCGCTCCGTCCCCGCCCATCGTCAGTCGAGCCCGGAGACGAACGCCTCGAGCTGGCGGAGCGTGCGGCACTCCACGACGGCATCGCAGTGCACCGCGTACTCGTCGACGATCGAGTCCCCCGATCCCCAGTACTGGCGGGGCTCCGGGTTGAGCCAGTAGACGTGCCGTGCTTGGTGCTGGAGCTGCTCGAGGACCCACGCGCCGGATGCGTGGTAGTTGTTGCGCGCGTCGCCGAGCACGAGCACGGTGGCGCGCGACGTGACCTCCTCGCCCCAACGCCGATCGAACTCGCCGAGGGCGTGTCCGTAGTCGGAGTGACCGTCCATCCAGACGACGTCCGCCTCGGTGGTGATGCGCCGCACGGCGAGGGACGGATCCTCCGCGCGTTCGAAGAACCGCGTCACCTCGTCGACGCCGTCGACGAACACGAAGCTGCGCACCTTCGAGAACTGGGTGCTGATCGCGTGGAGCAGCTGCAGCGTGAAGCGGGCGAACGACGCGACGGACCCGGAGATGTCGGCGATCACGAACATCTCCGGCTTCGAAGGGTGCGGGTGGCGGAAGCGCGGCTCCACGGGCACTCCCCCGGTCGACAGCGAGTGGCGCACCGTCGCGCGGAAGTCGAGCGGTCCCCTGCGGCGGTGCCGTCGCCTGCGGCCGAGGCGGACAGCCAGCTTGCGCGAGAGCGGATGGAGCGCCCGGTGCAGCGCAGCGAGCTCCTCGGGCGTCGCGTGCATCACATCGACGTCCTCGGGCAGCGGCCGCCTGACGGACCGCGCCAGCGCTCCGGCACCTCGGTCGGCCACGAGGCGCCGGCGGATCTCCCCCTCGATCGCGCGGCGGAGCCCTGCGATCCGTGCCCGGTACTCGTCGGCGACGAGACGCTCCTCGAGCGGAGTCAGCTGCTGCTCCTCGCGTTCCGCGGCGAGCAGGCGGTCGAAGAGCGCGTCGAGGTCGAGGTGGCGCAGCGTGCGGTACAGGTAGTAGGTGCCGCCGACCGGGCGACCGGCCTCGATCGAGGCGTACCGGTCGACCGCCTGGCGTGCCACGGCGGCACCCAGTGCCCGGTCGCCGCTGCGCATCGCGCGCTGCAGCAGGTCGGCGAGCTCCTGCCGGGTCATCGCCTCCCCCGCTCCTCCGCTGGCCGGACCGAGCCCCTCCCCGGTCGCCGGGTCGCGCCCTCCTCGACCGTCCGGGGCCGGCTCCCGTCCGTCACCCGGTCCGCTCCCCGCTGCGACCGGCGCGTGGCGCGACGCGAAGTAGATCTCGAAGGCCGTCTCGAATGCAGGCCAGTGCGCGCCGGACTTCACCAGGGTGGCCCCGAGCGCGGACTTGAGAGCGTCGCGGTCTTCGAGCGGCACGTGATGGACCGCCTCCGCCGCGTCGAGGTGCTCGGTCAGCGACACGGGGAGGCCGCCGGCCCGCAGCTCGGCGACGAAGCCCGAGAGGAGCTCGAGCACCGGGCTCAGCCGTCGGCGGCCAGCAGCTCCTTGGCCGCCCGCTCGATGTCCCGCTGGTACTTGAGAAGGACGTGCAGGGTGTCACGCGCGACCGCCGCGTCGACGGACTCGATGCCGAGCACCACGAGGGTGCGCGCCCAGTCCAGAGTCTCGGAGACCGAGGGGGCCTTGCGAAGCTCCAGGCTGCGAAGGGACCGCACGATGCGCGCGATCTGGTCCGCCAGCTCGTGCGAGATCCCCGGCACCCGGCTGCGCACGATGTCCCGCTCGCGCTCGAGGCTCGGGTAGTCGACGTGGAGGTAGAGGCAACGACGCTTCAGCGCCTCGGAGAGCTCGCGGGTGTTGTTGGAGGTGAGGAAGACCATCGGCACCTGCGTCGCGCGCACGGTGCCGAGCTCGGGAATGGAGACCTGGTACTCGGAGAGCACCTCGAGGAGCAGCGCCTCGGTCTCCAGCTCGACCCGGTCGACCTCGTCGACCAGGAGCACGGCCGGATCCGGCGCCCGGATCGCCTCGAGAAGGGGGCGCGTGAGCAGGAAGTCCTCGGAGAAGATGTCCTCCTCGAGCTGCTCCCAGGTGGCCGACCGCTGCTCCGCCTGGATGCGCAGGAGCTGCTTGCGGTAGTTCCACTCGTAGAGCGCCTTCGACTCGTCGAGGCCCTCGTAGCACTGGAGCCGGATGAGCCGGCTGCCGGTCATCGTCGCCACCGACTTCGCGAGCTGCGTCTTCCCGGTCCCCGCGGGCCCCTCGACGAGCACCGGCTTGTCGAGCCGATCGGCGAGGTAGACGACACCCGCGATGGCCTCGTCGGCGACGTAGCCGACGGACGCGAGCCCCTCGCGCACGCGGCCGATCGACTCGAGATGCGCCCGCCCGGCGCGGGCGACCACCCGGGCGGACGCTGCCCGCGCCGCACCTTCGTGCTCGCTCACGAGCGGACGTGCCCCTCGCCGCGCACGACCCACTTCGCGCACGTGAGCTCGCGCAGGCCCATCGGCCCGCGCGCGTGCAGCTTCTGGGTGGAGATGCCCACCTCTGCACCGAGGCCCAGCTCCCCCCCGTCGACGAAGCGGGTCGACGCGTTAACGAGCACGGCGGCAGCGTCCACCTCGCGCACGAACCGGTCGGCCGCCGACAGGTCGGCGGTCACGATGGCCTCGGAGTGACCGGTGCCG
>JAJYYT010000120.1 GCA_021800645.1 Actinomycetes bacterium | reverse complement strand
GTTCCCCTACACGCGAGGCCCCTACGCCTCGATGTACCGATCCCGGCTCTGGACGATGCGCCAGTTCGCCGGGTTCGGCACGGCCGAGGACACGAACCAGCGGTTCAAGGAGCTCCTCCGGTCCGGAGGCAACGGGCTCTCCACCGCCTTCGACATGCCGACGCTGCTCGGACGCGACTCCGACGACCCGCTGGCCAGAGGCGAGGTCGGACGAGCCGGCGTCGCCATCGACACGCTCGACGACATGGGGCGCCTCTTCGAGGGGATCGACCTCGGCTCGGTCACCACGTCGATGACGATCAACTCGTCTGCCGCGCCTGTCATGGCCATGTACGTCGCCCTCGCCGACGAGACCCGAGTGCCCCGACCGGCGCTCGGCGGCACCATTCAGAACGACATCTTGAAGGAGTACCAGGCGCAGAAGGAGTACGTCTTCCCGCCGCGCCCCTCGGTGCGCCTCGTGACCGACCTCATCCGTTTCGCGTCGGCAGAGCTTCCGCGCTGGCACCCCGTCTCCGTCTCCGGCTACCACATCCGCGAAGCCGGGTCCACCGCCGTCCAGGAGCTCGCCTTCACGCTCGCGAACGGGTTCGCGTACATCGAGGCGGCCATCGCCGCGGGGCTCGCCATCGACGACTTCGCACCTCGTCTCAGCTTCTTCTTCAACGCGCACATCGACTTCTTCGAAGAGATCGCGAAGTACCGGGCCGCGCGACGGATCTACGCCCGGTGGCTGCGCGACCGCTACGGCGCCAGCGACCCGCGCTCGATGGCGTTGCGGTTCCACACCCAGACCGCGGGCGTCTCGCTCACCGCCCAGCAGCCCGAGGTGAACCTGGCGAGGGTGGCGATCGAGGCGCTCGCCGCAGTGCTCGGCGGGACCCAGAGCCTCCACACCGACGCCTACGACGAAGCGCTCGCGCTGCCGACCGAGAAGGCGGCCAGACTGGCCCTCCGCACCCAGCAGGTCATCGCCGAGGAGACGGGCGTGGTCCACGTCGCGGACCCGCTCGGGGGTTCTTGGTTCCTCGAGGAGCTCACCGACGAGCTCGAACGGAGAGCCGAGGCGGTGTTCTCCCATCTCCTCGAGGAAGGCTCGGGCTCGATGCTCGAAGGGGTCCTCGCCTGCATCGAAGACGGGTGGTTCTGCACGGAGATCGCGGACGCCGCCTACAGGTTCTCCTCGAAGCTCGCGTCGGGGCAGTGGGTACAGGTGGGCGTGAACGGCTACAAGGAGGGAGACGACCGCGAGACCCCCATCCTCTACGTCGACCCTGCGGTCGAGCAGCGCCAGCTCGAGCGGCTCGCCGCCGTGAAGCAGGCGCGCGACGACGATGCGGTCCGACGGTGCCTCGAGCGCCTCGCGCAGGAGGCCGCCGACCCCACGGCAAACCTGATGCCCGGGCTCATCGACGCCGCGAAGGCCCGCGTCACGCTGGGCGAGACGATGCACGCGCTCGAGTCGGTGTTCGGCACGTGGATCGAGCGGTCCGTGGCGTGAGCGGCCCCGTGCCCGCAGGCGCTTCGAGCGAGCCGCCCCTGCGGGTCCTGCTCGCCAAGGTGGGCCTGGACGGCCACGACCGCGGGCTCAGGCTCGTGGCGCGCGTGCTGCGAGACCACGGCTTCGAGGTGGTCTTCGCCGGGCTCCGCCAGACCCCGGAGTCCATCGCCGCGGCGGTCGTCCAAGAGGACGTGGACGTCGTGGGGGTGTCGATGCACAACGGGGCGCACCTCACGCTCGCCCCCGCCGTCGTCGGCGCGCTGCGGCGCGCGGGGCTCGAGACGCCGGTCGTCGTGGGCGGCATCGTCCCGGACGTCGACGTTGCACGCCTCGAAGACGCCGGCATCGCGGCGGTCCTGGGCCCTGGCGCCTCGAACGACGAGGTCGTGGCGGCCGTGCGGAGCGCCGCTGGCCGCGCGGCCTGAAGACTGCCGCGCCGACCCACGGCCCGCCGACCGCAGCCTGCCGGCCGGGAGCCGCCGAGCGGAGCCCGCCGAGCGCAGCCCGCCGAGCGGGAACGCGGACCGGGAACGCCGGCCGCTGCGCGCCGACCGGTGGGCGTCCTGCCCAAGAGGTATCATCGCCGCGGGGATGGGAGGAAACGGGTGGGTCGGCGTTCTCGCCTCTTCCTGGGAAGACGAACCTGCCGCCACCGGTGCGGCACCGGCGAGGAGGGTATCGGCCTCCTCGAGGTCGTCGTCGCGTTCGCGGTGCTCATGGCCGTCCTCGTGCCGACGGCGATCATTCTCCAGACCGCCACCACCGAGGCCTCCACAGCGCGCCAGCGGCTGACCGCGCTCTCGCTGGCCGAGCAGTGCGTCGAGAAGCTCGCCAACACAGGCCCCCCCGTCGCGGACGGCGTGCCGGAGACCGGCACGGCCATCTCGGAGAACACACACTGCATCGGCTCGACACCGGTGGTCGAGTCGACAATGACCTACACAGTGCACGCCGAGTTCACCTGGACGACGGCGGAGGGGACACACCCGGACCTGTGCACGTCCGGGTCGGTGCCGAGCGTGCTGGCGCTGCACGTGTGGGTGACCTGGCGCAGAACACAGCGGATCGACGACGCGACGATCATCGACTACCCGCCGCCGGGGCTCCCGACCGACGGCTTCCTCGCCGTGCAGGTGAACGGCGACCCTCCTGGCAGCCCGCCAGCCGACGCGACCGGCGTCGCATGGGCGACACGGGTCCAGCGCGTCCCGGTCACCTTGACGACGACAGGGTACGTCGCGACGCTCCATCCGGACAGCTACGGGTGCGTCTTCCAGCAGGTGCCGCCTGGCACCTACACCGTGTCGCTCGCCGACCCCCAGTCCGGCGGGGTCCCGGCCACACCGTCGTGGACCGCGAACGCCGACGAGACGACCTCGCCGAGCCAGTCCTCTCTGGTCGTGAACGTCGGCCTGGTGACGCTCGCGACCTTCCAGTACGACGAGGGGTCGTTCGTCTCCCTGTCGTACCCGACCTCCAGCGCGACCGACGGTGGCGTCTCCTGCCCGGCGGCTGGTTCGATCCGCTGCATCGTCTTCGGCCAGGCGCCCGCGTCCGCGGCCGATCCCGGCGCCACACCCGTCGCGCAGCTCTCTGTCCGCACCACCAGCGGCTGGACCGTGGCGCGCCCGCAGGGCGCCGTCCGGCTGGTCGCCGCAGCCTGCGCAGGCACCGTCCGCTGCGTCGTGGTCGGCTACGGGAAGTCCGGCAGCTCCTACGCAGGGGCGATCACCACCACGCCGATCTCCTCTGGGACACCGATCGCCTTCACGCCGAGCACAGTGCCCTCGGGCGTCAGCACGCTGAGCGCGGTGGTCTGCCCGTCTTCCACGACGTGCTACGCGACGGGGAGCGGCTCGAACGGCGCGGTCATCCTGTCCGGCACCCTGAGCACATCATCCGCGTCGTGGGTCTCGGACTCCCTGCCCTCGGGGGTCGCCCGCATCACCGACCTCGCCTGCCCCGCGACCTCGACGTGCTACGCGACGACCTCTCGAGGAGGCGTGCTCTCGCTCTCCTCCAAGACGACCTGGGTCGCCGACACAGTCCCTGCCACAGCCACGGACGCGCCGAGCGCACTGGAGGCGATCTCCTGCACGTCCACCACGAGCTGCTACGCGGTCGGCACGCGCAAGTCCTCGGGCGCCTCGGAGCTCTCGCTCACACCCCTCCTGCCCACCAACTGGGTGCAGGACACCGCACCTACGACACTCGTGTCCCTCTCGGGGCTCGTCTGCAGGCCCGCCTCTTCGGGCGTCTCCTGCTACGCCGATGGCTCGCGCACCACAGGGGGGTCGTCGTACGGCGCCATCGCGTCCTTGTCGTCTCCGACGACCTGGCAGCTCGACGCCCCCTCCGGCGAGGGGTCGATCCGAGCGCTCACATGCCCGAGCGCGACCGCGTGCGCCGCGATCGCCACCACGACCTCCGGCACCCCCGCGCTGCTCTGGAGCACCGGCACCAGCACCTTCACCTCCGAGCCGCTCCCGGCGGACGTCGCGAGGGTCGCCGGCCTCACCTGCCCGGGGACGACGCAGTGCTTCGCCTGGGGGACGGCTTCGTCCGCGTCGGGAGCGACCGCCGCGATCGTCTCGGGCGCGGCCGCGACATGGAACCTCGACACGCTCCCCGAAAGCCCGGTCACCATCTCGCAGATCGCGTGCGGCGGCGGGAGCTGCGAGGCGCCGGGCGCCTCGGTGAGCGGCGCCACGTTCCTCGAGGGCACCCCGACATCGACCAGCTGGGCCGCCGCGTCCCCCTCGGGAATCGAGGGCCTCGTCGTGACTGGCGTTCCCGTCGCCGTCACAAGCTCGGGGCTCGAGACAGTCCGCCCGCTCGAGGTCTCGGTGCCCGCGTCCACAGCGGTCGTCGCGCGCATCGGCCCGCTGTTCCCCTTCCAGAGCGGCTACTCGGTCGCCGCGACCACCTGCGCACCCCTCACGCCGGCGGTGATGACCACCTCGCTCCCGGGCGCGACCGCCAGCGCGACGGTGCCCATGGGGCTTCTCTCGATCCGCGTGACCGACGCGAGCGGAGACCCCGACACAGGGGCCACGATCACTGCGGCCCCCTCGTGCGCCAGCACGCTCTCGGCGCCTCCGGGCAAGACCAACCCGGCGTCGTACACGCTGCCAACGACCGGACCGCTCGGGCTGAGCCAGATCGCCCTCCCCTACGGGACCTACACGCTGAGCGTGACCTACTCGGGGCACACCTGGAAGGGAACGGTCGCCGTCACAGCCACCTCCCTCATCCTGACACCGGTCACACACCCGGTCTCGCGCCCGGTCTCGACACCCGTCCCGGTGGTCGTGACATGAGACGTCGACATCGCTCGGCTGGTCCGGATCACTTGGCTGGTCCCGATCGCCCGGGCCGCGCCGACGCCGGCTTCACCTTGGTGGAGACGATGGTGGTGCTCGCGGTGATGGCCGTGCTGCTTGCGATCACCGTCCCGATCGTCTCGACGCTGGTGCAGGCGTCGGGCCACGTCACGAACACGTACTCGAACGTCGACGAGCAGCTCGTGCTGTCGACGAACCTTCAGCGGCTGCTGCGAGCGGCGGTCGCGCCAGCGCCCAGCTACTACACAGGCGACAAGCCCGTCGACCCCCCTGTCACGCCGTTCGTGCCCGGGAAGGTCGGCCCGACGTCGGTGACCTTCTACTCGAACACCGGGACACCCAACGGTCCGGTGGAGGTCAGGGCCTGGTGCACACCCACACCGACAAGCCCGACACGCTGCAAGGCGCCGACATCGACATTCACCGTCACGGTCACGTCGCCGAAGGCCGGGACCTGCCCCTTCTTGACCGGGACACTGAGCAACCACTGCACATGGCCTGCGACAGCAGCCAAGACGCTCCTCAGCATCCCGCACGTCCGCAACGGCGGCGACACGACGCCGCTCCCGCCCTTCGCGTACGCCTACGGCGCGGCTCCGTCCCCCGGCTCGCCGCTCACGACCACCTCGGTGTGCTCGGTGCCCGGCTATCCGGCCGGCTGCACCCCCACAAGCTCGGACTCCACCACATTCAGCACGTCGAAGTGCCTCCCGAGCACAACACCGGCGCACCCGTTCGCGAAGTGCCCCGTCGGCGAGATCGACGAGATCTCCTACGACCTGCAGATCAACGCGAGCACGAGCGCCCTCTACGGCGGACTGCAGGCCCAGGACGCGACCGGGATCTTCGTGCTCTCGTCGACCTCGATGCTGTACGACGCGGCGGTCGGGTGATGGCGCCGCGTGCGCGCCGGCGCGCCCTGGAGGAAGGCCAGGCGGTGCTCGCCCTCGTGATGACG
The DNA here is from genome assembly GCA_021800645.1 of Actinomycetes bacterium. The sequence continues at coordinate 583 of JAJYYT010000120.1, read as the reverse complement.
ATCGCGCTGTTCCTCGTGACGACCGGGGGGATCCTCGCCGCCGACGCGGTCCAGCACGACCCCCTGGACCAGATCGACGCGCTCGAGCACTACGCGTACCGCGCGCTCGAGGCCGGGACGAACAGCTACCTGAACACCATCAACGGCCAGCCCGGTCTGGTCGACTGCTCCAGCGCGTCGACGAGCTCCACATGCAGCGCGATCACCTACGACAGGTGGACCGAGGTCCCCGGCACGACATCGAGCGGCTCGACCCCGGAGTACTACCTGTGGACCAACCCCCAGCTGTGCTTCAGCACGAGCAGGACGGCGTTCACCAGGTGCACGCAGACAGCTGCGACCGGGAACTTCGAGCTCTTGCAGGTCGAGATCATCGGCGCCGCGGGCTTCCCGGGCCACTACCGCTACCAGAGCTCGCTCGCGAGCTTCTCGGCCGCCCAGGGGTTCCTCACGCGGGTGTGGTGGAGCAACTACGAGGCCGAGGACCCCTCCCTCACCTCGACGACACCGAAGGCCTGCCACTACTACTGGACAGGCTACGAAGGCACACCCTCCAAGCCGACGTACACAGCCGCGTACTACG
>JAJYYT010000119.1 GCA_021800645.1 Actinomycetes bacterium | reverse complement strand
TGAGCGCCTGCACCACGCTGGCGGGGTCGGGCACCGAAGCGAACGACCCTCCGCTCGCCCCGCGGGTCGTCACGATGAGACCTTCGGTCGCGAGGGTGCGCAGTGCCTCCCGGACGGTTCCCCTGCTGACCCCGAACCTCTCGGCCAGCTCGAGCTCGTTGGGGAGCCGGTCCCCGGGCTGGAGCACTCCATGGACGAGCAACTCGCGGAGTTGGCTCGCCACCTGTTCGAACGCCTTTCGAATCGGCTGGACCGGAAGTCCCGGCGGATCCATTGCCATGAGCGTAAACATCGGACAACAGAGGGTCAAGCCAAAACTGACGGCTCCGAGGTCCAATGGCAGTCTAGACTTGCGTTACTGCCAGGGTCGTCATGGCGCTGTGCAGCGAAAATGGTGATGTCCGACATTTCTTCGTCCTCATCTCGGCGGTTCACGCCGGCCCCGCCATGGCGGCCGGCGGACCACTCGTTGCCGGTGCGGCCGCCCGTCCCCTCCGCCGGGGCCCTGCTCGCGCGGTGGGCGCGGGAGCGAGGGGACCGTCCGGCCCTCGCCGACCACCGGCAGACGATCACCTATGGACAGCTCGAACGATCGGTGGCGGCCGCGGCCGGCGCGATGGCGGGCCTCGGCGTACGCCAGGGCGACCGGGTGGCCGCCTCCATCCCAAGCGGTGTCGACGTGGTCGTCGCGTTCTGGGCGACCCAGTGCCTCGGAGCCGTGTGGGTCGGCGTGCTGCCGGCCCTCAGCGAACGCGAGCGCGCGGAACAGCTGGCCGACAGCGGCGCCATGCTCTACATCGCTACGCCGGAGACGGCGCGCCTCGGTCCCGAGCGGCCCGCGACGCTGGCGATCGTCGTCGAAGCAGGCAGCGAAGGGCCCGGGGGCTCGGAGTGGGATCGGCTCTGCGCGGCTGCCGAGCCGTCTGGCGGGACCGCGTTTCCCCCTCCCGACCCCGATGCGCCGGCGACGATCGCCTACACGAGCGGCACCACCGGGCGACCGAAAGGCGTCGTGCACAGCCAGCGCAACCTGCTCCTGCCAGGCTCGGTGCTCCTGTCGATGGGCCTGTACCGCCAGAAGTGGGTCTTCGGTGTCTGCCACCCCGTCACGCAACTCAATCTCATGCTCACCGGACCGGTGCTTGCCGCACTCGCAGGCCAGTGCTGCGTGCTCACCTCGACTACCGACCCCGTGGAGCTGTCCCGTTGGGTCCGGCGCTTCGGCGTCAATGCCATGGCGGTAGTGCCGACGGTGCTCCACGGGTTCGTGACGGAACCAGGCGTCCGGTCCGAGGACCTCCGCTCACTCGAGGGTCTGACGGTCGGGGGGGCACGGTGCCCAGTCGAGCTGCGCCACCAGCTTCGGGCGCGCCACGGCCTCGAGTTCACGCTCCGCTACGGCCAGACCGAGGTACCGACCGTGATCTCGCTCGAGCTCCCCGGCCTTCCGCTCCCGGTGGGCTCGGCCGGCCGGCCGGCTCCACACCTTCGGGTCCGAGCTGTCGACCGGGAGGGTCGGGCGCTCCCGGCAGGCGAGCAGGGCGAGATCTGCATCTTCCCGGCTGCCGACGGCCGGTGGGCGCGGGCATGGCGTCCGATGCTCGAGTACTGGCACCGACCCGGCGAGACGGCTGCGAGGCTTCGAGGCGGAATGCTGCACACGGGGGACATGGGTACGGTCGGTGAGGACGGCTCCCTCTTCCTCCTCGGGCGGCTCGACGACGTGGTGATCCGAGGCGGGGCGAACGTGTTCCCGGCCGAGGTCGAGCGCGTGATCCTCGAGGACGCCAGGGTGGACACCTGCGCGGTGTTCGGCGTCGCGGACGAGCGGCTCGGGGAGCAGATCGTGGCGGCCGTGACGGTGCGGCGCGGGTGCCACGTCACGCCGGAGGAGATCGTGTCCCGGTGCCGGGGCGGGCTCGCCCACTACAAGGTTCCCCACCACGTCGCGGTGGTCGAGGAGCTTCCGCGGACTCCTATCGGCAAGGTGGACCGGACCGCGCTGCGCCAGCTCCACGCCCCGGATCCGGAGGCGCCCGCCAGATGAGCGGCCGGAGCCAAGACATCGCCGATGCCACCGCGGCGACCATCGCCGACGAGGACGTCGAGCGCGCGCGCCGGCTCGTCGGAGTGGAGACCGCCATCAACCGCCGGGATTACCTCAGCGCGGCGACTCCCGACGCGATCCGTAACTTCGCCCTCTCGTACGGGGACGACAACCCGCTCTACATCGACGAGCGTTACGGGAGCCGCACGCGCTGGGGTAGCCAGATCGCGCCACCCACCATGCTCTTTGCCCTCCAAGGCCGGATGCGCGGCGATCCGGTGCCCGACGACGTTGCGCGGGCCGCAAGGGGCTTGTTCCGCGGCATCCACTCGTTCGTCGCCGGTAGCAGGTGGGAGTGGTACCGCCCCGTCCGCCCCGGCGACCGGATCTTCGCCTACGGCGGCGTCGAGGCGGTCGACGACCGGCCGTCGGCATTCGCCGGCCGCTCGGTCACCCAGACCAAGCGGGTCGTGAAGCTCGACCACCGGGGGCAGGTCGTCGCGATCGGCCGGACCCGCGTCGTCCACACCGCCCGGGGCGAAGCACGCGCGCGCGGCAAGTACTCGGCCGTCGAGCCTGCGGCCTACGACGACGACGATCTCGCCGCCATCGACGAGATCTACCGCAACGAGCGACGCCGAGGCTCGGACACGCGTTTCGCCGAGGACGTCGAGGTCGGCTCGGTGCTCCCTCCGATGGTGAAGGGCCCGCTCACGGTCACCGACGTCGTGGTCTTCCACGCGGGAGGGTTCGGGTTCCAGCCGTTCGGTCTCGCGACGGGCCGCATCGCCTACCGCAATCGGATGCGGATCCCGCGCTTCTACGTGAAGAACGACCAGGGGGTGCCCGACGTGTCCCAGAGGGTGCACTGGGACGGCGAGTGGGCGCGGGCGACCGGCAATCCTCACGCCTACGACTACGGCGCGATGCGCGAATGCTGGCTCCAGCACTACCTCACGGACTGGATGGGCGACGAGGGCTGGTTGGTCTCGCTCGACGACGAGATCCGGAGGTTCAACCACCTCGGCGACGTGCAGCACCTGTCGGGCACCGTCACCGCCCTGCAGTGCGCACCGGACGGGTGTTGGGCCGACCTGTCGCTTGCCTGCACCAACCAACGGGGAGAGGAGACGGTGTGCGCACGCGCGAGGGTCGCTCTCCCGAGCAGGAAGTTCGGTCCGGCCGTCGTCCCTCCGGTACCAGCCGCGGTCGCGGCCCGGGCAGCCGAGATGCTCGCGCGCAATGCGGAGCTGGTCGCCGAGACGGACGAGACCGACGACGCCCTTCCGTAGCCGGCACCTACGAGCCCTTCTCGCGGGATGCGAGGAGCGGGTGGGCCGGCATCCCGACCGGCTGGAGGTGCTGGCCGAGCACCTCGTGGAAGTGCTCCGCGACCTCGGCAGGGGTCCAACCGCCCTCGCGCCACATGGCCGCTACCTGGCGGGGGGTCTGGAAGAGGGTGAAGGCGAACCCGGTCCGACCGAGCACCTGCCCGTTCACGTAGGAGGCGCCCTCGGAGGCGAGGAAGGCCACGAGCGGAGCGTTGAGGGCGGGATCCTCGCTCGGCGGGGGCTCGGACCCGCCGAACAAGGGCTCGGTCATGCGCGTGTACCCGGAGGGCGCTACCGCGTTGACGGTGACGCCGTAGCGCCCGAGCTCCAGTGCCCAGACGAAGGTCATGCCCATGATCGCCGCCTTGGCGGCGCCGTAGTTGGTCTGCCCGAAGTTGCCGCGGAGCCCGGCGGAGGACGTCATGTTGACGATGCGCCCGTACCCCGCCTCCTTCATGATCGGCGCCGCATGCCGCGTCACGTTGAAGGTGCCTTTCTGGTGCACCGCCACCACCGCATCGAAGTCGGCCTCCGACATCTTGACGAGGGTGCGGTCCCGGACGATGCCGGCGTTGTTGACGACGATGTCGATGCGCCCGAAGGTCGACACCGCGGTCTCCACGATCAGTGCCGCCTGCTCGAAGTCGCTCACCGAGTGATGGTCGGCGACGGCTATTCCCCCAGCGTTCGCGATGTCCGACGTGACCGTCTCGGCGGGATCCTCCTCGTCGCGCTCCCCCGTGAGGGACACGCCCAGGTCGTTTACGACGACCGCCGCGCCCTCCGATGCCAGGCAGAGGGCGATGTCCCTCCCGATCCCCCGACCGGCACCGGTGACGAGTGCGACGCGTGTGTCCAGAAGACCCATGGCGAGGCAGCGTACCGGCAGCCACCGCGTGCGGCGCAAGCCACTGGCTCGGTCCTGGACCTTGACGGAGCTCCTGGCGCGGCCCACGACGACGCAGCAGGGGCAGGGAGACTTGGCAGCCGGCGTGGCCCGACCAGCCTTCTCCCCGTGCACCTCAGCTCAGACGACTCCCTCGGCACGGAGCCCGACGACGTCCTGCGGGGAGAAGCCCAGGCTTGCCAGCACCGAGTCAGTGTCCGCACCCAGGGAGGGGATGGGGTCGAGCCGCGGCGGCCACCCCGCGGCGGTGAACGGCGCCACGGTGGTGGGCAGCGGCCCGACTGGCGACGCGACCTCCCTCCATCGGCCACGGTCGGAGAGCTGGGGATGGTCGATGACGCTGCGGACGGTGTTGTACCGAGCGTTCCCGATGCCCGCGTCGTCCGCAGCCGACTGCACCTCGCGAAGCGTGCGCTGCCGCGTCCAGCCGGCGATCGCCTCGTCGATCTCGCCGCGGTGCTCGCACCGTCGCTCGTTGCTCGCGTACCGGCGGTCGTCGGCCATGTCGTCGCGCCCGAGAAGACGCCGGGCCAGGCGGTCCCATTCGCGGTCGTTCGTGGTGCCGAGCACGACGAGCTCCCCGTCGGACGTCGGGTACGCGCCATACGGGGCGACGATCGGCGTCTCCATCCCGAGCGGTGGCCGCTCGACGCCGGTGTGCATCGTGTACTGGAGCGCAAACCCCATCCACTCGGCCATCACGTCGAACATGGCGATGTCGATCGCGGTCCCGACGGCGGTGCGCTCGCGTTGGAGCAGGGCCGCGAGGACCGCGGACAGGGCCTGCATCCCCGTCGACAGGTCCGCCATGGGGGGTCCGGACTTCGCGGGAGCGCCCGGCAGCCCGGTGATCGAGCAGGCGCCCGACTCCGCCTGGATCAAGAGGTCGTAGGCGCGCTTGTCGTCGAGCGGCCCACCGGTGCCGTAGCCGGAGACGTCGACTGCCACGATCGTCGGGTACCGGGCCGTCACGTTCGCCGCCGCGATGCCGAGGCGCTTCGCCGCGCCGGGCGCGAGGTTCTGCAGGACGACGTCCGCACACGAGAGCAGCCGGTCGAGCACGGAGGCTGCACCGGGATGCTTGAGGTCGAGAGTCACGGACTCCTTGTTGCGGTTCAGCCAGACGAAGTGGGCCGCCATGCCCTTCACGGCCATGTCGTAGTGGCGGGTGAAGTCGCCGATACCGCGCTGCTCGACCTTGATCACGCGCGCCCCCATGTCTGCGAGCATGCGGCTGCAGAATGGCACGGAGACTGCCTGCTCGAAAGAGACGACGGTGATGCCGACGAGCGGCAGGGAGCCGGCAGCCGTCCCGTCGGGCGGCGGCGTCCCGGGTCCCGTCGTCACGTCGTCCACCGGGCGAGCCTCTCAGACGACACCGGAACGGCGCAGCGTCGCCAGTTCCTCGTCGGACAGGCCCACGAGATCTCGCCACACCTCGTCGTTGTGCTGGCCGAGAAGCGGCGCGCCGGCCGGGACTCTCGTGGGCTCCCCGACGAAGCGGGGGAACGGCGCCTGCTGGCGGACGGGACCGAGGACCGGGTCCTCGACGCTGACGAGGTCGCCACGCGCGGCCATGTGCGCGTCGGCAAAGATGTCGGCCGCACTGTAGGCGGTGCCGACCGGCACTCCCGCGTCGACGCACCTGCGGTCGATCTCGGCCGCGGGGAGCGACGCGGCCCACGTCGCGACGATCCCGTTGATCTCGTCGCCGTGTGCCGCCCGGTCGGCGGCGGTGGAGAAGCGGGGGTCGTCCACGAGTTCGGCGCGGTCCATAGCCCGGCACAACCGCGCGAAGTTGGCGTCGGACCCGCCGAGGATGCAGACGGTGCGCTGGTCCGCCGTGGGGTAGTTGTCGAGAGGCGCCGCGTGCTCGAGACGGTTGCCGCTTCGTTCCCGCACCACTCCGAGCCGGTCGTGCGCGGCCAGGGTCCACTCGAGGATCCGCAGGATCGCGCCGTAGAGCGGCGCGTCCACGACCCGGGCCCGTCCCCCGGAGGCTGGGTGCACTCCGCCGTCGCCCCCTGCCGGCACCCGAGGGGCTCCCCGGTCCCGTTCGTACAAGGCGGCGACCGCGGCCGCGGCGGCGAAGACGCCGGTCAGGTAGTCCGCTACCGTCACTCCCGGTCGCACCGGTGGGCGGTCGGGGTAGCCCGAGGGTCAGTCGATCTTCCGCC